>PXBQ01000135.1 GCA_003566875.1 Spirochaetaceae bacterium
AAAGTCCGGGATCGAGACACCGGCGGTCGTCGCGCACCCGCCGGCGAGAAGAAAGAGAGTCAGTAGGCCGGCGAAAAGAATAAGTCGACCCGGCGCCGGTTTTTTCTGCGAGCCGTCGATCTCCATCGTGAACAATTCTTTTAGACCGGGGTCAACAGTAACTTTCCGTCATCGTACGAAAGCGTGATTTTTCGCGGGGACCCCATCGACTTCACGGTCTTGAGACTCACTTCGACGGTTCCCACGCGGCACTCATTCCTCAGGTTTACGGTCCCCGGAACACCGTCGGAATCGGGGCGACTCGCGTCGTCGGGCGTGGACCGCGGAAAAATCGCGACGTCGTAGCTTGTCGTCATGAGTCCAAGGTCGAATCCGTCGTTGGGATGTATATTGATCGTCGCTTCGTCAAACGAGTAGTCGCTGATAACTGAAAGTGGTGACGTCTTTTTCACGTGAATCCTCGGCATCCGGTAATCGTGCTTCTGCAAATCTACGCCATGCCGTGCCGGATGTCAACGAAACCGGAAATTATCTCGACCGCGGCGAGAAATAACCCGTGACGGCAAAAAAACCATTGACGTAAAGGCGTGCAACCGCTAACCTTTGCTCCGTCGTCGCCCACGACACAGACCACGAAACGCCGGCGTGGCGGAATTGGTAGACGCGCCAGACTCAAAATCTGGTGTCCGCGAGGATGTCCCGGTTCGAGTCCGGGCGCCGGTACTCATCGTTCCCGTTCGCGTACTCAAGAATGCAGAGCCTTGTCGATACCGTGATAAAAGACTAATTTCCTTCATGTCCGTCGCAGAACGATCGACGCGCGATGACCGTGATCGCAGTTGACCTTTTTTATGGGAGAACTCATGCCGTCGCGCCCCGATACCCCACAAACCATTGCCCCCGCACCACTGAGAGGTCGCGACGAGTCGCTTGGGACCGAGAAGATCGGCCGGCTCCTGATGCGGCTTTCGATTCCCGCGATGATCGCGATGTTCGTAAACGCGCTGTACAACCTTGTCGATACGATCTTCATCGGCCGCGCGGTCGGTCCCGCCGGGATCGGCGGACTCGCGATCGCGTTTCCGTTCCAGATCTTCCTGTTTGCCCTCGCGACGATGGTCGGAATCGGAGCGGCGTCGGTGACCTCCCGAGCTCTCGGGGCGGGAAATATGGAACGCGCGCGTCGCGCGGCGGGTAACGCGTTCACGATGTCGGCGATCCTCGGCGTCGCGATCATGGTCGTAGGGCTTGTCTTTGTCGATCAGATTCTCGCGGCGTTCGGCGCGACGCCGGGCTTGATCGAGTACGCGCGCGACTACCTCGAAGTTATCGTGATCGGCGCGCCCTTTCTCGTCGTCGCGGTAACCGGAAACAACCTGATCAGAAGCGAAGGGCGCGCGAAGGTCGCGATGGTGTCGATGCTGATCGGCACCGGAGCAAATCTCATTCTCGATCCGATCTTTATCTTCGGGCTCGGCATGGGCGTCCGCGGCGCCGCGTGGGCGACCGTGATCGGTTTCATCTTGTCCTTCGTATTTATAGCGGCGTTCTTTGTGACGGGTCGCAGCAGTCTGTCGTTCAAACGATCGGACATGCGGCTCGAGCCGCGGATCAGCCGGGAAATCCTCGCGATCGGCTTCCCGAACTTCACAAAACAGCTCGGAGGATCGGTGCTCGTCGTCGTGATCAACAACGCACTCAGGATTCACGGCGGCGATATCGCGATCGCGACGTTCGGCGTGATCAACCGCCTCCTGATGTTCGCGGTGATGCCGGTGTTCGGAATCGTGCAAGGGTTCCAGCCGATCGCCGGTTATAATTACGGCGCGAAGAAGATGGACCGTGTCCGCGAGGTCGTCCGGATCGCGTCGATCGCGACGACTTCGATCGCGGGCGGTTTTTTTATCGTAATGATGGTCTTCCCGGGACCGTTGATGAGTATTTTCGGCGACGACGCCGAACTGATCGCGCTCGGGACGTACGCGATGAGGATAATCGTCCTTGTGCTCCCGATCATAGGGATCCAGCTGGTCGGGGCGACTTTCTTCATGGCGATCGGGAAAGCGCTTCCCGCGTTGATCCTCTCGATATCGCGGCAGATTCTCTTTCTGATTCCTCTCGTTCTGATCTTCCCGCTCTTCTGGGGGACCACCGGCGTCTGGCTCGCGTTCCCGGTCGCCGACACGTTGGCAACGACGTTAACAATAATCTGGCTCGTGATAGAGATGAGAAAGATTATTGACAGAGTGTCGCCGTAGCCGTAGTATCGGCTCATCCTACAATTTTCTTTCCAAGGAGAGACATATGCGTTTTGCAAAGTCAATCGCGGTCGCTCTGGTCCTTATCATCGTCGCGGGCACTTTGTTCGCGGCCGGTGCCAAGGAGCCACAAGCGACAAAGACTCAGAACCGCGACACGATCGTCGTCGCGATGGGCGCCGATGCGCGATCGCTCGATCCGCACGAGACGAACGACCAGCCGTCGGCTCGCATCATGAAGCAGATCTACAGCACGTTGATGCATCAAACCGAGGATCTGCAGATCGAGAAAGGGCTCGTGACCGATTACCGTGTCGTGAGCGACACGGTGTACGAGTTCACGCTTCCTTCGGGCGTCATGTTCCACAACGGTGAGACTTTGACGTCGCGCGACGTGAAGTTCACGTTCGACCGGATGCGCGAGAAGAACGCGCCGGCGGGCTTCCTGATGGCCGCGCTTGACCGCGTCGAGGTCATCGACGACCTGAACTTCCGCATGGTCCTGGAATTCCCGTTCGGACCGTTCCTGACACACCTCGCGCACACCGCGATGTCGATCGTGAACGAGAAAGCCGTCACCGCAGGCGGCGCCGACTACGGTCGTTCCCCGGTCGGAACCGGCCCGTTCAAGTTCGTCGAGTGGCGCGCAGGCGACTCGATCACGCTCGAGCGCTTTGACGACTACTACCGCGGCCCGGCACAGGCGAGCACAATCCGCTTCCGGTTCATCCCCGAGGACGCAAACCGAGCGATCGCGATCGAGACCGGCGAGGCCGACATCGTCTTCGACGTCGGTCCGAACGACTTCGCGAACCTCGAAGCGCTCCCGTCGGTCATCACGTCGCAGATCACCGGTTTGACGACGTTCTACATGGGCTTCAACGCCGCGAAAGCACCTTTCGACGACATCCGCGTTCGCCGCGCGATCAACCTCGCGCTCGACGTCGACGGCGCGACCGAAGCCGCGTTCCTCGGGTTCGCGACGCCCGCCGACGGACCACTTCCGCCGTCCGTACTGTACGCAAATCAGGACCTCGACGGGTACGGATACGATCCCGCCGAAGCCCGACGCCTGCTGGCGGAAGCCGGATATGCAGACGGCTTCACGACGAGCATCTGGACGAACAACAACCCGGTGCGCGTGATGTACTCCGAGATCTTCCAGGAACAACTTCGTCAGGTTGGAATCGAGGTCAGCATCGAGATCATGGAGTTCGCTCCGTACCTCGACCGCACGGCGCTCGGCGAGCACGACATGTTCATGCTCGGCTGGGTCACGGTGACCGGTGACGCGGACTACGGTCTGTACTCGCTGTTTCACTCGACGCAGTTCGGCGACGCAGGAAACCGGACGTTCTGGGGCAACGCCGAAGTCGACCGACTGCTCGACGTCGGGAAAACCAATCCGGACCCCGCGCAACGCGAACAAGCGTACATGCGCGCGCAGGAGATCATCACCGAACAAGCTCCGTGGGTATTCCTCGCAAACCGCGACGAGCTCAACGCGACGCGCAACTACGTCGAAGGGTTTATTCCTCACGCGGCCGGACATCACAACTTGTACCGCGTGTACAACCGATAACGGGACGTCTGAATCCCGACATCTTTCTGACGGGGGCGCTTCGGCGCCCCCGTTCCTCTCGAGGACGGAATGCACAAATACATCTTTCGACGCATCCTGATGTTGATACCGGTCATGCTCGGCGTCTCATTCGTGGTTTTCACGATCATGTTCTTCACGCCGGGCGACCCCGCGCGGATCATGCTCGGAGAACGCGCACCGGCCGATGAAGTAGCCTTACTGCGCACGCAGATGGGCCTCGACGACCCATTCCTGGTACGGTATGTCAACTTTGTCGTGAACGCCGTACGCGGCGATCTCGGGCGCTCGCTCGTCACGAGACGATCGGTCGCGGCCGAGTTGTTTTCGCGTTTTCCCGCGACGATGCAGCTCGCCGCCGCGGCGGTTCTCGTCTCGGTCGCGATGGGCATTCCGATCGGAATAATCTCAGCGACAAAACAGTACTCGGTCTTCGACGGCTTCAGCATGGCGCTCGCGCTCGTCGGCGTCTCGATGCCGAACTTTTGGCAGGGAATGATGATGATCCTGCTGTTCTCGATCGCGATCGGCATCTTGCCGTCGAGCGGCTACGGGACTTTCTGGCACCTCATCATGCCCGCGGTCACGATCGGCACGAGTTCGGCCGCGATCATCACGCGGATGACGCGTTCGAGCATGCTCGAAGTCGTTCGCCAGGACTACATCCGAACCGCGCGAGCGAAGGGCCTGTCCGAGAGCGTCGTGATCAACCGCCACGCGCTCAAGAACGCTTTGATACCGATCGTGACGGTGATCGGGCTCCAGTTTGGGTACCTCCTTGGTGGAGCGGTCTTGACCGAGACGATCTTTGCGTGGCCCGGCGTCGGCCGGTTCATGGTCGACGCGATTCGGCAGAAAGACTTCCCGGTCGTTCAAGGCGGAGTGCTTCTGCTCGCGCTGACGTTCAGTCTCGTCAACCTTATAGTCGACATCATGTACGCGTACATCGACCCGCGCATCAAGGCGCAGTACAAATGACGGAGTTCATCAATGGCTAACTCAACGGCTGATAACGACCAACCGGTCGTGAAAGCAACTCCGACGCCGAACCCGGCCGGAACATCGACGGTACAGACGCATCCAAAAACGCCGAAAAAACAACGGTCCCAGTGGGCCGAGGTCTGGCGGCGCCTCAGGCGAAACCGCATGGCGATGGTCGGCCTCGGCGTAATCGTCGTGATAATCCTTACGGCGATCTTCGCGGACTTTGTCGCGCCGTACGGATTCCGCGAGCAGAATCTCCGGCTGCGCAACAACCCGCCTTCGCGCGAGCATATCCTCGGAACCGACGATCTCGGGCGCGATATTTTGAGCCGGATCATCCACGGATCGCGCGTCTCGTTGCAGGTCGGCATCGTCGCGGTCAGCATCGCGGTCATAATCGGCGGGTCGCTCGGCGCGTTGTCGGGGTATTACGGAGGACGGCTCGACAACGTCGTGATGCGCGCGATGGACGTGCTGCTCGCGATCCCGTCGATCCTGCTCGCGATCGCGATCGTGAGCGCTTTCGGCGGAGGCCTCGTGAACGTGATGATCGCGGTCGGGATCGCGTCGATACCCCAATACGCACGGATCGTGCGCGCGTCGGTGATCTCGGTCAAGGAACAAGAGTTTGTCGAGGCCGCGCGTGCGGTCGGTGCGCGTGACTTCCGGATCATCGTGAAACACATCATCCCGAATTCACTCGCGCCGATCATCGTGCAAGGCACGCTCGGGGTTGCCGGCGCGATTCTCGCCGCCGCGGGGCTCTCGTTCATCGGTCTTGGAATCCAACCTCCGACCCCCGAGTGGGGAGCGATGCTCTCGGCCGGCCGACATCTGATCCGGACCGCGTGGCACGTCGCGACGTTCCCGGGGATCGCGATCATGATCACGATTTTCGCTCTGAACCTCCTGGGCGACGGCCTGCGCGACGCTCTCGACCCACGGTTGAAACAATGATTGCGGCTGAATCAATCACAAACGGAGAGTGCGTGTGAGCCAACCACTTCTTGAGATACGCGACCTCAACGTCGAGTACCGCACCGAAGACGGTGTTGTCAAAGCCGTCGAACGCCTCAACCTGACGCTGAACAAAGGCGAGACGTTGGGGCTCGTCGGTGAGACGGGAGCCGGAAAAACGACGACCGCGCTTTCGATCATGCGCCTTGTGCCGGATCCTCCGGGAAAGGTAGTCGGAGGCGAGGTCGTTTTTGACGGCACGGATCTTCTGAAAGTTCCGAACGAAGCGATCAAACAGATTCGCGGTAATAAAATCTCGATGATTTTCCAGGATCCGATGACGTCGCTGAACCCGGTCCTAACGGTCGGATTCCAGATCGAAGAAGCCGTAATCCTGCACCAAAGGCTCTCGCGAAGCGACGCGCGAAAACGAGCGGCCGAGATGCTGCAACTCGTCGGCATCCAACCCGGGTTGGATGCCGACGA
>PXBQ01000090.1 GCA_003566875.1 Spirochaetaceae bacterium
CCGAAAGCGACGGCCGCTCGAGGTAGTCGTCGCTGCGGAGAAGCATTTTCACGTACTGCGCGCGCCGATACGTCCATCGGTCCGGTGTCTTGTTCACGCTGAGTTTGCCGCGGAAGTCCGCGAGTTTCTCGTAGCCTTTGCGCGTCATCCACGCGTCGAGGTCGGAGAGGATCTTTTGGATCACGTCGATCGTGTTGAGGTACAACGTCGAGACGCACTGGAACACGTCCGCGCCCGCGAGCAACACCTCGACGGCGTCGGAGCCGGAGTGGACGCCGTTCGAAGCGCAGAGCGAGGCTTTGATGTTCTCGTGCAGAAGTCCGACGAATCGAAGAGCCATTCGATGGTCGTTCGGGTTTGAGAGGTTGAACGGGAAACTGCCTTTCTCTCGTTCGATATCGAAGCTCGGATGAAACATTCGGTTGAAGAGCACCACGCCGTTCACCCCTGCGGCGTCCATTTTGTTGATGATCTCGAGCGGACTAGTGTAGAACGCGCTCAACTTCACCGAGATCGGAATCTTCACGGCGGCCGAAACTGCCTTGATCGTCTCGACCTGCTCGGCCTCGATCTCCGTAGCGCTGCGCTTCGGGTCGATCGGGATCGCGAAGAAGTTTAGCTCGAGGCCGTCGACGCCGGTCTGTTCGAGCTTTTTTGCCCACTCGACCCACGTATCGTGGCTCAATGCGTTCAAGCTCGCGATCACCGGGATCTCGACCGCCTCTTTTGACTTCCTGACCCACATGAGGTGCTCGTCCGGGCCGGCATGTTCGAGTTTTGGGAAAATGTTCTGGATCTCGGCGTCGAGGTTGTCGTTTGCAGCGAGCTGTTCTTCCATCTTGTACTTCTGGAGCTGAATCTGTTCCTCGAACAACGATTGGATCACGAACGCGCCGGCGCCTCTATCCTCGATTTTTTTGATCGCGTCGACGTGCGCCGTCAGGCTACACGCACCGACGACCAACGGGTTTTTCAACGGGATTCCCATATACTCGGATCGCAAGTCTGCCATAAGGTGTCTCCTTGAATTAAACTTGAATTTAACGGGTACACGTAGCATACCGGTCAAACCGATCCGGTGTCAATCGAGCCGAGCTGTGGACAGCCGTTGGGAGTGCGATTCAAGCAGATCCGCGCCGGGATCGGTCCGTCAAGTCTTGATCGTGACGTCGCCCGTGACGGTTTTGATCGAGACGCTTCCGTCCGGCGCGTTGAACGTTCCACTGAGCGAGTATTTTGTGTGCGACCGTTCGTGCAGTTCGAGTTCGCACTCGATCTCGCCGTTCGTCGTCCGTGCGTCGATCGTGACCGCGGCGTCGGTCGGAAGGACAAGCTCTACATCGCCTGTCGTCGTCCGCGCATCGACGGTGCAGCCCGAGCACCGGCGGAACGCCAACTCGAGATCGCCCGTCGTGCTCATCACCTCGGCTGCGCCTTCCGCGCCGGTGATCGTTATGTCGCCGCTTTTTGTTCGAACGTTCAGACTCCCGGGGCAGTCGTCGATTTTGATGTCACCGCTCATCGTCGCGACCGTGACCTCGCCTGAAACATTGTCGACCGCGACATCGCCGCTTTTCACGCGGACCAGAACCGCGACTCTCCGTGGGACGCGAATCGTGTACTCGGTACGGATTCTTTTGTTTTCGTCGGCGCCGTCGAGCTCGATCGTGAGATCGGCCCCGTCGACGCCGTGCCGAATGGTCGCCTCGTCCGTGCGCGCGCGCGCCTGCTCTTCGTCGGCCCCCCACGCGACGATGTGTGCGTCGATCGTGATCTCCGACCGATCGTCGCCGGATACGGCGACGTCTCCCCACGCGTTCAAAAGGATCACGTTCGTGATTCCGTCGGCCGGCACCGTGAGGCTTCGGTCGGTTTCGGCCTTTTTTTTCCCGAACGCCGATGCGAGTGAACTGTGAAGGTCGAGCGATCCATCCGAGAGGTGCGACTTGACGGTCGTGTTCACTTCTTCGAGAACCTGTTTGACGCTCCGCGAGATCTCGCGCCCGAGGTCGCCGAATCCAAAATCGAACGAGAAACCGTGGTGCCGAGTCTCTTTATCAGCTCCGGAACCCTTTCGACCGTGAGGGCCGGACGAGCGCCGTGTCCCCGAGTCGTCGGTTTTGTCGGTTTTGGAGTCGCCGCGCGGAGCCTCGTCGTGCGTGGGCTTGGCGGCCGGTTCGGCCGCGGCGTCGCGGACGGTGAATCCCGGCTCCTCGTCATCGCTTGTATCGAGCACTTTCAGGAGCGCCTCGGCCTCCTCGATCGTGATCTTATCCTCCTTGAGCATCTTGAGGATCATACTCCGCTCGTCGACCGAGCTCTGGTGTCCGGGGTCATTCTCGCTCATGTTCCGTCCTCCTCGAGTGCTTTTACCGCTTCCTTCGCGGTCATTTCGTTCCGTTCGAGCGCTTCAAGAATGTCCCGTCGCCGTTTTTTGGCCGTGTCCGCGTCGTAACCGAGAAGCGCGACGATCTTGTCGAGTCGTCCCCGGACCGTCGGATACGAGATGCCCATTTCGCGCTCGACGTCTTTGATGTTCCCTCGGCACCGCAGGAACGTCTCGACGAACGAGACGTTCTCGGCCGAGAGATGCGCAAGGCGCGAGATCTCGAAGCTGCCTTCGACCGCCGTCGCGCACTCCCGACACGCGAGGCGCACGATCTCGAAGTCATTGCCACCGCACGCGGGACATTTCGTAATTCGTCGTTTCATCGTGACTCCTTCATAATATTAACATTAACGTTTGAATAAATCAATTATAATCTGTCAAAGTTTTAACTTTGTCGTGGGATTTACCGATCGGCGTCTCGTTGTGCACGGCGCCGGCAGTCGTTGATCTCGCAAGATCGTGCGTGTAAGATGGAGGTATGGAACCAATTATCCGGTTTGAGAACGTGACTTTTTTCTACCCGAAGGCCGACCTCGCCGTGACAGACGACAACCGCGTCGCCGAGATAGTCGATCCGAGTGAGATTACGCAGGTTTTCCGTGATCTCACGATCGATGTCCCTCCCGGCGTCACCTCGCTTGTCGGTCAGAACGGAACCGGCAAGACGACGTTCCTGCTTCTCGCCGGTGCCCGGGTTTTCCCGGCTATGGGACGCGTCGTCATCGAAAACACCGAGTCGGGTGTCTTTCGCTCCGCGGCGATCGACCCGGTCGTCGAGGAAGAGCGGAACAAGCTCGTCTCGTTTGTGTATCAGAATATGGAATTCGAGACGGCGGAACCGATCGGCGGGTTGATGGAGCATGTTTTTGCAGGAGGGAGCCGCAGCCGGAGCGAGGCAGGCTTTCTCAAAGAGCTCACGACGTATCTCGAGCTCGATTCCTGCCTGAACAAGAAAACCCAGGAGTTGAGCAAAGGGCAGCTTCAGCGCGCGATTATCGCGTTCAGTCTCTTGTACGGCTCGCGTATCATTTTGATGGATGAGCCGGTTTTTGCGCTTGAAGAAGAGCAGAAATCGCGGGTTTTCTCGTACCTCGTTGATTTTGCGCACCGCACGGATACCTCGATCCTGTACTCGGCGCACAACCTTGAGTTGACATCACAGTTCTCTGATTACCTCATGCTGTTCGCGAAAGACGGATCGATCCGGATCGGCCCGACGGCCGAGCTGTTCACGCGCGATACGATCGAACAGGCGTACCAGGTTCCGTACGACCTGTTGTACAGAAAAGAGCATCTGTACCGGGAAATGTTGAACAAGACGACGCGGCCGAGTTCATAACGCTATCCGAGGTCTCCTGCGAAGAGCGACTGCACCGTTACCGCGCACACCAAGAACAAGAGTCTGTCGTGCGCGCGTAGGTCGGGATCCTCGATTGCATCTACCCAGACGCGCCCCATATGGGGAGTCATCGACCGGGTTTGTGCGACTCGTACGAGCGATACGAGGCGTTGCGCCGATCTTGTACGCTCCGAGTGTAACGATGCGATGACCGCCCGGACCGCGTCGTACTCCGGGATCGCATTCCGTTTCTGTTCGCGCGATGCAAACTCGCGAAGAGCCTCGGCGCCCGCGACGTGATCCGCGACGTACATCGTGTAAATCGGATAGAACCATTCATCGATCCCGCAGATTCCCGCGAGTGAAAAGATCAACTCGTCCCGAACGTAATCCGGCAACATCGGGTTCTTGTACGCGTCGATGATGGACGGAATCGATTCGACGTAGGCGAAGATGCGCAGCGCGTGCGCCGCGTACATCACGACGCGTGGATTGTCTGATCGGACGATCGAGTCGCGGATGCGTGGAATCGACCTCTCGTCGCTGAGCCGCGCGAGAGCGACCATCGCTTCGGCTCGCGTGAGATAGTCCGGGGAGTCGATCTTCCCGCGTAGCGCGTCGCGCCCCTCGATCAGCTTTTTCCTGCCGAGAAGCCGCGCCGCGATGTGCGCGGTCGTGAACTCTCCGCGTTCGACCTCGGCGATCAGCGTCCGGACCACCCGGTCGTTCATCGGCAAACCTTCGAGCGCGCCGAGTGCCTCGAGCCGAACACCGAAACTCGGTGACTCGAGCCTCTCGAGTACACCGCTCACCGAGAACGCCGAGCCCGACGCGCCGATTTCCTTGAGTACACGCTGTTCGGTGCTCTGAGTTCTCGAGCGCTCGAGCCGGTTCAGCAGAGTGATCGCGCGAAGATCGCGAAGCGAGAAAATGATGCTGAACGCGTCGCGGACGGTCCTGCTTCCGAGTCGCTCGAGCCGTCCGAACCCCGCCGTGATCCCGACGAGCATTACGAGCATCACGCCGAAGAAATACCGGTACGCGACGGCCGGGGTGAGACCGACCGTGAACACGAGAGTATCGAGGAAGACCCCGCCGAACGCGGACCCGATCGTCCCTCCGATCCCGAGGATGATCAAGTATACGATCCCGAGGTTCACCTGCTCGCGTGGTCGGATGCTGCCGTAGAAGTAGTTCTGGACCGCATTCTCGGTCCCGGATAACCCGAGCATCACCGTAAAGAACAGGAATCCCAGAAAAACCCACGCGGCCGTCGGGCCGAGGGCCGGCGTCACGACCGCGGGCACGATCGCGACCGCGAAGATCGTCGAGAAAAGAACGACCATCGGCTTTGCGCCGAGCCGATCGATCACGAGGCGAGCGAACAGCCCCATCGCGATCGCGCCGAGCCCTCCGATGACCGTCGCGATGAAGACTGCTTCACCGTCGGACTGGTTGTACACCTCTTTCGCGTACACGATCAAAAACGTCCGCGCCATTCCCGCGAGCGCCGAGAGCGCGCCGAACGAGAGCGCGAAACGCCGAAAGTTCCTTCGTCGGAACGCCGCGAGGACCGTGAGCGTCAGCCGTCGTCCGGCACCCGCGCGGGCGTTCGGGGGCTCCGGCAGTCGAAAAATGATAGACGACGCGATCAACCCGAGGACAACTCCGGTGCCGATAAACATCAGATAACGCGTGACCGGCGCGTCCTCGATCAAGAGAAACGTCATCGCGATTCCGGTCACTATCGTCACGGTCGCGACGAGAATCTGGAAGCGCGACATGAACCGTCCCCGGTCGCGACCTTCCGAGAGCTCACCCATGACGGGGCTGTTCGCGACGACGCCGATGCCACGAAAGAGATGAAAACCTAGCACACCCGCGAACACGATTGCAAACGCCGCAAATTGATTTCCACGATCGGCGGCAAGGATCGAAAGCAGCACGAGCGCGATCGCCACGTACCGCAGCGCCCACGTCGTTCCGTACATCCGGATAACGCCGTACTTCTGAATCAATTTCTTGCCGATCACGATGAAGAAGAACGACAGGTACGCGAGCGACGACACCAGCCCGATAAACGAACTGGTTGCGCCGAGCCGAATGAGGTACAACGTAAGGATGTTTCCCGTCAATAATTGGTACGACAGCGCGTTGAACACGCCGAACAGCGTGAACATCCGTCGTCCGGCGCGCTTCTCCGCCGGTGAGTACCCGGATTCGACCATCGCTGAACACCGTATCCCGGCGCGACGTTCGATTCAACGATGGACGGACCCGCCAGCATCGCGTAGTATTACACGCCACGGAGGACTGCTAACACGGTGCGGCGAAGCGAACGCGAACGAATAGTGACCGAGAACGATTCCTTTCAGCTCATGCTTGCGGTGAAAAATAACCGCCGTAAGCGGTCCGAGCGAGGTGAGATATTCGTCGAAGGAGTCGCCGCGATCGATTC
>PXBQ01000449.1 GCA_003566875.1 Spirochaetaceae bacterium
ACACGCGAGCAGAATCGCACCCATCGACGCGGCCTGGCCCAGACAGATCGTCTGGACATCGGGTTTTATGTACTGAATCGTGTCGTAGATCGCGAGCCCCGCCGTTACCGATCCACCCGGCGAGTTGATGTACAGGTTGATGTCTTTTTCGGGATCCTGCGACTCGAGAAAAAGCAGCTGCGCGACTATGAGATCGGCCGTCACGTCGTGGATCTCGCCGTCGAGGAATACGATGCGGTCCTTGAGCAGGCGCGAGAAAATGTCGTACGAGCGCTCACCTTGCCCGGTTTGCTCGACAACAATCGGGACCAGGCTATTGTCGTTCACTGTATGATCGGGACGATATGAATTGTTCATGTGCGGATATCCTTGTGGCGTGACGTCATTGCCGAAATTTACCTATTTCGTTGCAGTAAGTCCAGCAGTTTGACCGTCTCCCCAGGTTTTACCGTGTTCCGTTCAAACAACGCGTCGAAGAGCCTTCTCTCGCGAAGCTCGTTTCGGACGTACTCGAGTGCGTTGTTCTTCTCGTAGTACTCGCGCAGCTCGTCGATACTCGTCGACGCGTCCTCAGCGATTCGCTTGAGCTCGGCGTCGAGTTCCTCGTCGGTGACCTCGATTTTCTCGTCTTCGATGAGTTTCTGGACTATCAACCGTCCGCGCAGTCGTTTTTCGGCCTGAGGTTTCCATTCCTCGATCAGGTCGTCGCGCGTGCGGCCCTGCGCCGAAAGCATCTGAGATACCTGCTGTTCAGAAACGCGGAACTGCGAGACGAAGTTGCGCCACGCCATGTCGAGCTCGGCCTCCATCATCGACGCGGGAACGTCGATCTTCGCCGACTCGACAAGTTGTTCGGTCAACGCTTCGACCTTTGTCTCGCGGACACGCGACTCGACCGTCGACTCCAGCCGTCGCTTGATGTCGGCCTTGAGATCGTCGAGAGTATCGTACTTGTCGCTGATATCCTGCGCGAGTTCATCGTCGATCTCGGGAAGTTTCCGGGTTTTTATCGCCTTAACGGCGACCGCGATCTTCTTTTTCTTTCCCGCGAGTTCTTCGTTCTCAAAGTCCTCCGGGAACTCCTTCTCGATCGTCTTTTCCTCGCCGTCCTTCATACCGAGGACGTCGTCGTCGAACTTATAGAGATTGTAGCCCGAGCCGACCGTGAACACAAAATCCTCACGCTTGGAGTCGGCGACGACCCCGTCATCGCCGATTTCCCAGTAATCGACGGTCACGATATCGTCTTTCTCGACGGTCCCGCCTTCCTTCTCCTCGACGATCGAGTTCTGCTCTTGAAGAGTCTTCAGTTCGTGAGCGATGTCGTCGTCGGTCACCTCAACCTGCGGCTCCTCGACCGTCAATCCGGTCGTTGGCCCGAGCTCGATTTTCGGGAAAACATCGTACATTACTGAAAAAGTCAAATCTTTCTCGATGTCAAAATCGAGCTCGCCGTCGAGCGCGGGTTGCGAGTACGGCAGCGGTTTCTCTTCGATCGCGTCGAACGCTTCACGCAAGCTTGTATCAAGGATCTTCTGAATCGCTTCGTACCGCAGCGCGTCACCGAACTTCCGTTCCATGATCTCCGCGGGAACCTTTCCTTTCCGGAAGCCCTTTATCTGCGCGGTCTTCGAGTGCGTAGCGACGATATCGGCGTACTCTTTCTTGACGTCGTCTTGCGCGACCGTAATGGTCAACCGAACCGATGAGTTCTCGAGCGTCTCGAGTTTTTTCTCCGCAACCATGATCCCATCCTTTATGCAACGAATAAAAAAGCGATCCGGTGGGCCGGATCGCTTTCACGTGAGAAGAGCGGGAGACGGGATTTGAACCCGCGACATCCACCTTGGCAAGGTGGAGCTCTACCACTGAGCTACTCCCGCACGAGAGACAACACTGCGAGAGAAGGGACTTGAACCCTTACACCCGAAGGTACCAGATCCTAAGTCTGGCGTGTCTGCCAATTCCACCACTCTCGCGTATCTTACACAAGATATGCGCCCGGGTCAATAATTGAGACAGACACGTTGCAACACCCGCATTCTTTCGGGGGTCGGCCTTCTCATTTCCGCCACATATCGTGCAGTGAGCCGTGAAGGGTTCGAACCTTCGACCCGCAGATTAAGAGTCTGCTGCTCTACCAGCTGAGCTAACGGCCCTTTTCCTCGTCCTTCCGGATACTGTCGTTCCGGATGCGCCCGGCAGGAGTCGAACCTGCGACCTACGGATTCGAAGTCCGGCGCTCTATCCAGCTGAGCTACGGGCGCGTCACAACCTGACAAAACTTATCCCCGTTCGTGCCGGTGACCCGCCGAACCGGGTGGATGACGGGACTTGAACCCGCAACAACCAGAACCACAATCTGGTGCTCTACCATTGAACTACATCCACCATTTTGCAACGCCGGTAAGGATGGCCGATCCGCGCTTTTTTGTCAAGACCGTGGTCTTTTCGGCCTGTGCGCACGAAGAATCGCGACTGTCGTGCTCCACGGTATTTCGGCCCCTGTTAGCGAGAGCGCGGCGTCCGTCGCCCTCTCGGCGAGCGCGGCGTACCGCCGGCGAAACTCTCGTGCAAAAACACCACCGTCTTCGCCGAACCACCGCTTGGCGTCGTCCGGCTTGATCCGCCGTTTCTCGTCGAAGGTACGGAGCTCGATCTCGACATCGACGAAGCCGGTGGCATCGAGCGCGGCGGTGAGATCATCGACGTCCCAGTTGAACCGTGGATCCGTCCGGTCGGAGAAAACAACGTTTTCGACGTCACCGACCGCGTCTATGACGTCCCGATGCGCTCCCGTGGTCGCGAGCAGCGACGAGAGTCTTTGTGCCCGACGCGGGATACTTTCCGCCGTGCTCAAAACGGCGCCCTCACTCATGATCGCCGCGAGCGTCCGGAACACGGTGGTCTTGTCGGGTTCGCGCATCGCGACGTTTCGTGCCACGACGCGCTCGGCGAGTTCTGCGCTCTCGGCGGCCCCGGCGCGGGCCGTCGCAAACGCCGAGAGATCACCGGCGAACACGACCGGCCGTTCGATCTCGGCGACGTTTGCCGCGTGCGCCTCGATCGCGTCGCGCGCCTGATCGTCCGCGACGATCGCGACCGTGAGGCCTTCCGGCGCACGGCGCATAGCCTCCCAGACGAACACTCCCGGGTCCGAGCCGAGTACGACGACGCGATGATGTCGAGCGATGCCGGCTGCGTCGAACACCGCGTCGCGGATCGCGGCCAGGGTCGCGGTGCGCGCGCCTGAGACGCGGCGTCGCCACGACTCGCGCCCTCGGTCGGTCGGCGTGAACGTGAGAATCTCGATGTCGTCGTCATCGTTCATCGCCGCGAGCTGCAGTTCCCTACGGCGCAACACGGTGTCGCGGATTGTGCCCTCGTAGCCGCGTTCCGACGGTTGGTAAAACACGCGTCCGCGTAGCGTTTGCGGCAAGTACGCCTGCGCGACCCAGTGATCGCGATACGCGTGAGGATAGTTGTAACCTTCCCCGTGGCCCATGCCTTCCGCGTCGCGCGACGCGTCTTTCAAGTGTTTCGGGACTTCGCCGTCCTTTTCCCGCTCGACGGCGGCTTTCGCGTCGAAGTAACCCATCGTCGTGTTCGATTTTTCGGCTGTCGCGAGGTACAGCGCCGCGTGCGAGAGGAAGTACTCGCCCTCGGGCAGCCCGACGCGCTCAAAAGCAGCGGCGGCCGCGTGCACGGTGCTCAACGCGTTTGGATCGGCCATGCCGACATCCTCGGACGCAAGGATCAGCATCCGTCGAAAGAGGAACCGCGGGTCTTCGCCGCCGGCGACCATTCGCGCAAGCCAGTACATCGCGGCGTCCGGATCCGATCCACGCAGCGACTTTATGAAAGCGCTAATGACGTCGTAGTGGTAATCGCCCTCCTTGTCGTAAAGAACCGCTTTTTTTTGAATGCTCTCTTCGGCGATCGCGAGATCGATCGCGATCGTACTTCCGTCGGCGGGTGGAAACGGCTCGACGCTCGTTTCGACCGCGAGCTCGAGCGCGTTCAGAAGCGACCGCGCGTCGCCGTCGGCGACCGATACGAGGTGGTCGAGTGCGTCATCGGAGATTTGCACGTGGAATCTCCCGTATCCTCGATCGGGGTCGCGCAGCGCGAAGCGCGCGACCGCGTAGAGGTCGTCGTTCGACAACGGGCGTAACTGAAATACACGGCTTCGCGAGATCAACGCCGAGTTCACCTCGAAGAACGGGTTTTCGGTGGTTGCTCCGATCAGAATAAAGGTTCCGTTCTCCACCCACGGAAGCAGCGCGTCTTGTTGCGCTTTGTTCCACCGGTGGACCTCGTCGACGAAAAGAATCGTCCGTCGCCCGTACAACGAACGCGCGTCCTTTGCCGTCTCGATCGCGGCCCGGACGTCCTTTACGCCGCTCAACACCGCGTTCAGAGCCGTGAACGAACTCTTGGTCGTGTTCGCGATGACGCGAGCGAGTGTCGTCTTGCCGGTCCCGGGTGGGCCGGAGAGGATGATCGAGCTCAACTGGTCGGCCTGGATCGCGCGCCGCAGCAATCGCCCGGGTCCGAGAATGTGATCCTGGCCGATGAACTCATCGATTGTCCGCGGTCTCATCCGCGCTGCAAGCGGCTCGTCGCGAGGCGAGAGCGAGAATAGGCTCGTGTCAGACATACCGGCGCCAGTATATCATACGCAGTTCCTGCGGAGCAGCACCTTCGCGCCGCATCAGGAGGAATCTTCGACGGGATTCGTCGAAACCGGTCGCCGAAATCCGAAACACAATTGTTCGAGCGGTCTTAACACGGTAGAATAAGGACGATGAAAGCTTTCCTTGCCGTTTCCCTCGCCATGTTTCTCACAGCGCAGGTTTCGGCGCAGACCGACCGCGCATGGTACTCGTATCTGCCGCCGAATGAACAGAACGTCGTCTCGAGCGCGTTGCGCCGGATCACAAACTATGAGACCCTCGTCGCGTCGCTGCGTGAGTCGATCGGTATTCACATCGATGCGATGCTCGACCGACGGACCGAGTTGACGCGGATGATCGACCGGCGTGAGAACTTCTCGATGACCGACGGTGAAACGACGGCGGATCTGCTTGCGCAGTGGAAAGAGCTCGGGTTGGAGCTCGAAAGCTACCTGCGCGGTGAGGGTGGTTTCGATGAACCGTCGCTCCGAGACCTGCGTGATGCAGAGCAGCGCGTGCGCGATGAGTACCACCGAATACTCGAAGTAGTGGCCGGGAGCCTGCCGGAACCCGACACCGATGCGTTCGGGGCAAGCATCTCGTTTGTGCGCGCGTATCACGCACGCCGCGGCGCAAGCGTCGAAAGGATAATGGAATTTTCGGACGACATCGTTGCGAGGGTTCGCGACGTCGAATCGATCGAAGCGCTTTCGCGTTTTGTGCGCGCGGTGTCGGACGACGTCGACCCATCGGTACTACGCAACGTCGCAACGGCTCGCTTTTTTGCGACGCGCTCGGTCCAAACGTGGAGTTTGCAGATTCTGCTCGGTGCCGGCGACTCGGTCATCGCCGCCGGTCTCGAGAAAATCGCGGACGACGTTCGCCATATCGACGAGGATCTGTCTGCTCGGGCCCTGAGGCTCGCTCGCGACCGGCGCGAACTGCTCGACCGTGTGGAGCGCGCGCGCGCATCGGTCATCCCTTTCATCCGGCGCGCGGATCTCGTGTTCTGGATGACCGCACCGCGGACTCAACCAAGGCTCTGGGTTGAGGTGCGTGAGTTTGCGGCGGGTTTGTACGCGCTCGGCCGCGAAGGGACAACAGTAATGTACGCGACCGACGTGGCGTTTCGCGCTGCAGTCCGGCTGTACGTCGCGTATTACTCGCGGTTGACGCACCGGCAGAGATGGAATCTCGCCGAAGCCTCCGGGATCGGTTGGGACGTTCTCGACGCGTCGTGGAACACCGCCAAGAGCGTACTGCATCGGCGGGTCGACACCGAACTGTCGGAGTCGCTCGAGCGCCGGATTAACGATGTTCGTGAAACGATCGAGTCGTCGGCGATGACACCGGCCGAGTATCGCGCTGCCGGTACGCAAGCGATCGACGAGTTCATTAGGTTTGTCACAACGAACCCGTACAGCCGTGATGAGCAGTTTCTCTGGGCAGCGTTGACCGTTCT
>PXBQ01000030.1 GCA_003566875.1 Spirochaetaceae bacterium
GACCACCCGTTCGACAACGGCGACATGGACGTGCGCGACGAGAACATCGTTCCGCACCCGTACACCCCCGCGCGCGTGCGACGCGAGACCGCCGATTACTACGCGATGATTTCGCACTACGACCACTGGCTCGGCAAGATCATAGACGCGCTCAAAGTCGCGGGAGAACTCGAGAACACGATCATCGTGCACACGGCCGATCACGGGCTCGGCCTCGGCCGCCACGGCTTGATGGGTAAGCAAAACTCGTACGATCACAGCGTGCACGTCCCGCTTATCTTAAGCGGCCCGGGGCTGCCTGAAGGCGAAATCCGCGACACTCTCGTCTCTTCGCCCGATCTCTTCCCGACGCTGTGCGAGCTTATCGGACTCGAGCCGCCGGCGACCGTCGAGGGTCGGAGTTACGCCGCGGCGATTCCGGATCCCGGCGTCCGGCACCGCGATCACGTTCTGACGGCGTATCTCGGGCTTCAGAGATCGGTCCGCGATGAACGCTACAAACTGATCGAGTACGTCGTCGACGGCGTTCGCACGACACAGCTTTTTGACATGCACACCGATCCCGATGAGACGGTGAATCTCGCGGATGACGGGCAGTTTGCGACGGTTCGCGGCGAGCTTTCCGAGAAACTTCGCGAGTGGCGCGACGTGTACGGCGACACCGCGGACGAGTTCTGGTCGACCGTCGCGACGTGAAACCCGAAGCCGGCAGACAGCGAAGCACTACGATCAAGGACATCGCTCGCCGTCTCGGTCTCTCGTACGCGACGGTGTCGCGCGCGTTGAACAACAAGTACGGCGTAAAAGCCGATACGCGCGAGAAGGTTATCGCGGTCGCACGCGAGCTCAACTACCGGCCGAACGCGATCGCACGCGGGCTGATCACGCGACGGACTCAAACGATCGGCCTTGTAATACCCGATCTCAGGAATCCTTTTTTCCCTGAAGTGGCCGCCGGAATCGAGACCGCCGCCGAAGAGATGGGGTACAGCGTCCTGCTCGGCTCGAGCGACTGGAGCGAACGGCGCGAAAACAAGTACCTGAACCTTCTCGTCGAGCGTCGTGTAGACGGGATTATTCTGGCTCCGGTCCATCGGGTCTCGGATCGTTTGGCGATTACTCTGCCGCCGGACGTGCCGTTGGTGTACGTCACGAGTGCGCCGGCCGGTACCGACGCCGGATACGTCGTGATCGACAACAGACGCGGCGGCTACATCGTAACCGAACACTTGCTCTCTCGTGGATACGCGCCGGTCGCGTTTCTCGGCGCGGAAAACGGCTCCGACACCGGCGATGCCCGCCGGGAGGGATACCGCGCTGCGCTCGATGCGTTCGGCCACGAGTACGACCCGGGCAACGTCATGCTCGGGCCGTTCACGCGCGCCGGCGCCGCAGCGCTTATTCACGAGGCCGCGACGATGCAGCGTCTACCGCGCGCGGTATTCTGCGAAAACGACGACCTCGCGTTGTCGGTGATCGAAACCGTTCTCCACCTCGGGCTCCGGGTTCCCGAGGACGTCGCGGTCGCCGGATTCGACGATATCCCGTGGGCGGGGATGCACACGGTCGAGCTCACGACCGTCGCGCAACCGATTCATGAGATGGGCCGACGCGCGCTCACGATGTTGATCGACTGCATCGAGAACGACTGCAACCCCGGCGCCGATATTCTCGAACCGCGGCTCGTCGTGAGAAGGACGACGTAAAAGGCGACGCTGCGCGCAGCGCGGCGCGCCGGGTCAGAACTTCCTGGACCAGGTCTTTGGCCACCGCTCGACGACGACCTTCGTCTGCGTGTAAAACTCGACTCCATGGCGGCCCTGCGCGTGCAGATCGCCGAAAAAACTGTCGTTCCAGCCGCTGAACGGGAAGTACGCCATCGGCGCCGCGACGCCGATATTGATCCCGACGTTTCCCGCGTCCGCTTCGTGGCGAAACTTGCGCGCTACCGCGCCGCTCTCGGTGAAGATACACGCCATGTTCCCGAAGCTCCGCTCGTTCACGATCCGGATCGCGTCGTCGATGTCGCTCGCGTGCATGAGGCTCAAAACGGGGCCAAAAACCTCGGTCGACGCGAGGGTCGAACGCGGATCGACGCGGTCGAGCACGGTTGGGAACACCCAGTACCCGTCGTCGTACCCCGGAGCAGTGCGATTTCTCCCGTCGACGACGACCGCGGCGCCGTCGGACTCGGCGGCGCCGATGATCCCGTGGATCCGCTCCCGGCTCGCGCGGCTGATGACCGGCCCCATCTGAACGCCGTCGTCAAAGCCGTACCCGACGATACGCGCTGAAGCGACCTCGACCATCCTCTCGGTGAACGATTCTTGCGCGTCGCCGACCGTGATCGCGACACTCGCGGCGAGACAACGCTGCCCGGCGCAGCCGAACGCACTGTCGGCCATGATGCTCGTCGTTGTTTCCATGTCGGCGTCGGGCATCACGATCACCGGGTTTTTCGCGCCGCCCTGGCACTGCGCGCGTTTTCCGTTTCGGGTTGCACGCGCGTAGATGGAGCGCGCAACCGGCGTGCTCCCGACAAAACTGACCGCGCGGACCTTCGGATGATCGATCAGCGCATCGACCGCGTTTTTGCCGCCGTTCACGAGCCCGAGCACCCCGGCAGGGAAGCCCGCGCGTTCGATCAACTCGAAGAGTTTGGCGGTCGTGATCGGCACCTTCTCGCTCGGCTTCAGGATGAAACAGTTTCCGGTCGCGACCGCGTACGGCAGGAACCAGAGAGGAATCATCCCGGGGAAGTTGAACGGCGTGATCGCGGTCACGACGCCGAGCGGTTGCCGGAACATGTGCTCGTCGATACCCGACGCGATGTCCTCGTTGCTGTAGCCCTGAATTAACGACGGCATTCCACACGCGGTCTCGACGTTCTCGATCCCGCGACGCAGCTCGCCGATGCTCTCGGCGCGGGTCTTTCCACACTCGTCGGTGATCGCGCGAGCGATCTCTTCGATGTTCTCTTCGAGCAATACCTTGAGCCGGAAGAGGTACTGGACGCGTTCGCCGACCGGCGTCTCTCTCCACTCGGCGAACGCGGCGTGAGCCGCGTCGACCGCGACGGCGACCGCCTCTGTATCGCTCATCCCGACGTCCGCGATTTTCTCACCACGCGCCGGGTTCATTACAGGCGCGGCCTCGGTCACACCCGCGTCGGTCCAGGTGTTATTAATATAGTTCAGGACTCGTGTCGGCATGTTCGTCTCCTTCTCGTCTCGCGCGTCAGGCCGGGTCTGGTTTCACATCGGGATTCGGAAGCATGAACTCCCGGACCACCGACACCAAATCGGAGTAGCTCCCGATGAACGACCGCAACGTCCGCACCGACGCGCCGTACGACTCGAACTCGTGCGGCGCAAGCCCATCGGGCTCGTACGCGCGGGCAAAATCGGGGAAATGCTCGACGAGAGTATCGATGTACGCCGCCGGGACCTCATCGTCGATCCGGTCTACGACCGGCACGTTTGAGCCGTTGTACCGCACCTGCCAGAGGTACGGAATGGTCAGCACGACGTCACCGCCGATGAACTGCGACCAGTGGTGATGGTTCCGAAACGCGGCGATCAATAGCCGCGTACGATACTTCCGCTCGCGGTACATCGCGTACGCGCGCTTCATCACCGCGACGCCGGCCCACTCGAGCGCCTCGGGGTCGACGATCACGTCGTCGCGTTCGGCGATCGCCTTCAGCCAGTCGTCGACGCGCCCGACCATCAAAGTACAGACCGGGCTCATCTCGTCGCTTTTTTTCCCTTCGGCCTCCCGCCGGTTCAAACCACGTTCGACGGCCTCCGCGACCGCTATCGCTTGCGACACGGTAAAACTCACGGTCGCATTAATACTCACGCCGTGGTACGTCGCGTTTTCGATCGCCGCGATACCCGCGGCGGTCGCCGGCAGCTTCACCTGCATGTTCGGCGCGAGCGTATCGAACCGCAGAGCTTGCTCGAGCATGAGCGAACAGTTCCGGTAGTTCGTCGGATTTGTCTGTATCGAGATCCGGCCCTTTCGATGAGCCTCGCGCTCGAATACCGGCAGCAACTTTTCTGCGCCCTTCACCGCCATCTCCTCGATCAGAGACCACGTGATATCGTACTCGGTCGCGTCGGTCATCGTTCGCACAAGCTCCGTGATGCGATCTCGCCAAAGATGCATCTCTTTCTTCAGTACCTGACCGACGATGACAGGGTTTGTCGTCGCACCGACCGCACCGTTCGCGATCGCGTACTCGAGTTCGGATATCGCGCACGAGTCGTTCCAGACGTCGGTCGGCCGGCCCGTCACGGTCTGTTGCAGCGGGATGCCGTTCATCGGTTACCTCCATCGACCGGGCATCGTTCTCTCTTGACGATTCAGTTCCGGTCATCTATCATTGCCCGGTGGCTTAGCCACTATAAACGATCCGACAATTGAGGGCAAGAGTGCCGAGAGAAACCGACCGTGAACCGATCTACAAACAGTTGACCGAAACACTCGCCGAGTTGATAGCCACGGAGTATTCGGTCGGCGACCGGTTTCTGACCGAGCGCCAAGTGAGCGAACGGTACGGGATCAGCCGCACGACGGTCAATAAGGCCTTGTCGAACCTCGTCGTCGACGGGCTTCTCGAGTTCCGCAAGGGCATCGGCACGTTTGTACAGAGACGCAAACTGAACGTCGATCTGAAACGTCTCGTGAGCTTCACCGCCAAGGCGACCGCGGCGGGCTTTGTCCCGTCGACTGTGGTCCGAAGCTTTCGCAAGACCCGCGTCAGAGATCTCGAACTGCTTCCGCCGGCCGCCGTCATCGCGCTGCTCGACGTCGATGAAGGCACCGCCCTCTACGAGACCGAGCGGGTGCGGTCGGTCGACGACCGCGTCGTGATCTACGAACGACGCGCGCTGCTCGCCGATCGCTGCCCGGGGCTCATCGCGTCGGACGTCGCGGGATCGCTCTATACGGTTCTCTCGGAGCGCTTTGCGATAAAAATCGACGGCGTCGCGCAGCGGATCCGCGCCCGAAACATCGAGACCGACGCGGCTGAGATTCTCGGGTGCGAGCCGGAAACCGCGGTGCTCGAGCTCACGGGCGTCGGCCACGCCGACGGGGGGAAACCGCTCTGGTACGAACAGACGTACTACCACGGCGACGCGTACGAGTTCGTGAACCAGGTACGCGCGACGGGCGACGACTCGCAGTCGTCGCTCGAATCCGCTCCCCCGCGTGGCGTCGGGGGCGAGTACGCGTGGTATTCGTGGTAACCCGACGTCGTAAACGTTTGCAATTCCATTCGGTTGCGGATATAAATATCGGTGTGGCCCGGGAGAAAGGAGCGTTCGTCGCGATTGCACACAAATCATGAAAACGTTACCGCGAACCAAACGAATAGAAAGTGACTCACGCCTGCGTCGGACGGTCGTGTTCCTCGACTGTGGTGATACGCTCGTCGACGAGGGATCCGAGATCAAAGACAAAAACGATGTCACGGTGCGTGCACGCATGATTCCCGGCGCGGCACGGGCGGTCAGGAAACTCAAACGTATGGGGTACACGTTGGCTCTCGTCGCGGACGGTCCGCGCGGCACGTTCGAGAACATCCTGATACCACGCGGACTGTTCGAGTTGTTCGACGCGTACGCGATCTCGCACGAAGTCGGCATCGACAAGCCCGACAGACGCATGTTTCTCGCCGCGTTGAACGCGCTGAACATCCCGCCCGAACAGTACAAAAACGTCGTGATGGTCGGAAACAACCTGTTCCGCGACATCAAGGGCGCAAATGACCTCGGCTTGGTAACCGTCTGGCTCGATTGGGCGCCGCGCAGGTCGAAGACACCCGCGAGTCCGAGCGAGGTGCCGGACTTCACGATCAAGAAACCGTCTGAGTTGATCCGGATTATCGAACACCTCGAAAAAGCCGCCGAGACCGACGCGGAGCGAACCGAGGAGCCAAGCATGGAAATAGTCGTACACAGGGGCGCAAACGACGTCGCGCCCGAGAATACGATGGCCGCGGCCCGGGTGTGCGCCGAGATGCGCGTCGAGTACGTCGAGATCGACGTGTGGCGGAGTCTCGACGGGGTCCACTACATCATGCACGACCCCACGCTCAACCGGACGACCAACGGC
>PXBQ01000302.1 GCA_003566875.1 Spirochaetaceae bacterium
AAATCCGTTCCGTCGGAATTTGCGAATCGCCGGTAGGCTAACCACCGCGATAAAGCTACAATGTGTGGAGGAAAATCCTATGTTGAAACGCAAAAAGACTCTCGGGCTCGCGCTCGGCGGCGGTGCGGTACGTGGATTTGCGCATCTCGGTGTGCTGAAAGTACTCGAAGAAATCGGGATCAAGCCCGACTACGTCGCCGGTACCAGCGCCGGTAGTTTGATCGGCGCGCTGTACTGCGCGGGCCGCTCGTGGAAAGAGATCGCAGAGAAGGCGCTCGACGCGGATTGGCGTGACTTCGTTCGGGCGACGCTTCCGTCGAAAGGGATCGTGAAGGCCGACGGTCTCGAGAAAATCGTCGAAGAGTTTCTCGGAGACCCGGACTTCACCGACCTCAAAACCCCGTTCGCGGCGGTGGCCGTTGACCTCACGTCGGGGCGACAGAAAGTATTCCGTGACGGCGCGGTCGCGCGCGCGGTTCGCGCGAGCTGTAGCATCCCGGGAATCTTTGTCCCGTACACGGAGGGAGACGCCGTGTACGTCGACGGTGGTGTACTGAACAGCGTTCCCGCAGACGTGGTCCGCGGGATGGGCGCCGACTACGTTATCGCGGTCGACCTGAACGACTCGCCGCTCGACGAAACCGTCGTCCCGAAGAACATTGTCGAGGTGGTTTTCCGCAGTTTTATGATCATGATGCGCACCGGCACAAACCAGGGCGCGCGGTCGGCGGATCTCCTGATACGTCCCGATCTCGAGGGTTTCAGCTATATCGATATGTCACGGAAAGAAGAGTTGATCGAACGCGGTGAGAACGCGATGTTGCGTGGCGTGCCGAAGATTGCGCGTAAACTTACGACCGAAATCCGGAAAAACGTCCCGAAGGATCAGATAAAGGCGCTGGGCAAGGCCTGAATCACACGTTGCCGTTTCGGCCCGGAGAGATGTTTCAGTCGGAATCAGGGCGCGAGCGGTAGTTCTTGACCGCCGAGCGGCGGCGTTTCTCATCGAGGCGACGTTCCTTCGCCGCCCGTGTCGGTCGGGTCTTTTTTCGGGGTTTTGGGCGTGCCATCGCCGCGGCTATCATCGCGACGGCGCGCTCGTGCACGACGGATCTGTTCACGGACTGGCTCCGGGTGCCGGATTCGTGCAGCACCAACTCGTTCGTGTTCGTCACGCGGGAACCGAGCCGCAAAAAAACACGGTCCCGGACATCGTCCGGGACCGGCAGGTGATCGAGTGGAACTCGCATGACTACTTTCGTGTTCACCTTGTTCACGTTCTGACCGCCGGGCCCTCCGGCGCGCGCAAAATCGCACGTCGCGTTGATCTGGACCCAGTCGGAAATCTCATCGACGGTCATCACGTCACTCTTTGCGTCGGCTTAGTTCAGAAACGAGAACTTCGCGTTGAGGTAGATCATGTACGGCGTCACACCTTCGGGAAGATCACCGCTCAGCACGCCGACCACGCCGAGCCCCGCGCGGAACCGTCTCCCGAGCTTTGCGTGGGCCGAAAGATCCGGAAAGAACAATGAACCGGTAGTGATATCGTTGTAAAGCCCAAGGAACACAAAAGCCCCGCCGCCGAAGTTGAAGTTCACGACCGCGGGCCCGAAGTCGTACTCCGCGTATACAACCGGCCACAGAAGCGACTGCACGATCAGCGAGAAACCACGTAACCCGACGCCGAGATTGACCGGGCCGACGGGCTCCTGGTACGCGACCATGACTTCCGGCAGAAGGATCGTTATCTGCGAAAGTACGTCGAAATCGAAGTCATCTACTTCCTCGTCGAGGCTCGAGATCTGCGCGCCCAACCGCCACGGGACCGTGAATCCAAAATCGACCCGGACGTCGGCGACCGCGGTTGCAGACGATATCGCCACGAGCGCGGCTATAAATACTAGTATCTTTCTCATGTAGGTCCTCCGGCTCGAATATACCGCGAATCGGACAGGAAACCAACAAGCTCGTCTGAGGGCAACGTCACGAACCGGTTTTCCGTTCGGCGAATCCGACGACGCAGGTGTCGCCTTGACGCAGTTTGAGCCGTTCCCGGATGCGGCGCGCGTCGTGACACTCAGCATCGGAGGCGAATCGAGTTTCGATGATCTTCACGACGTCGCGGTTGACGCCGGCGTTCGTGTCGATCGCGTGATACACCCACGTTCCCTTCCGCGTCGCCTCGACAAACCCGGCCGTCTTGAGGTGAGACAACGCTTTCGAGACCTGATACTGCGGAAGCTCAAGCGCATCGGTGATCTCACAGACGCACACGGGCATACCCGCGACAATCAAGACGTGTAATACGCGCAGACGCGTCTCATCGCTCAGAGCCTTGAATAGTTTTGCTGTCTCGCTCAAACACGCTGAGGTCACGCTGCCATCGTACGGTACCGATCCGGAAGGTGTCAACGCCGATTTCTTCTCGCGCTCAGGTGTTCTCACTCAAGCCGGCCTTTCTCGAGGACCTTGCCCATCACGTAGTTCACGACGTCCATGTCCATCTCGACAGCGTTTTCACCGACGACGTCGCGCACGACGTCCCAGTCAGATTCGAGCAACGGGTCGAGTTGCTCGTCGTAATCGCCTGCGAACAGGTCGACGACGGCCGCGAGTCGCACGGTGACCGCGATCGTAGTCGGAGCGTCGACGGCGTCGGCAAGCACCGCAGAAGCGATTTCACGCGAACCGGACTCCGAAATCCCGGCAAGACACGCGACGAACGATGACTCGATCGCGTTCAGAACGGCCGCGTGATCGACGGCGTTTTTGCGCGATCGCGCGACGAGCTTGTTGAAACGGTCGGAAACAAACATGTCACTACTCCAGTACGGCGGAATACCGTCCGCGGCGGGTGGGATCCGCCTCAACGCCGATCGTCTCGAGGACCGCATCGACCAGCTCGCGAGCCGAGCCGACGACACGCCGGAAACCGTGCGCGATGAGCTCATTGCGCGAGGTTGTCCCCCACTCGACCCCGATCGCGCGCATTCCGGCAGCTTCGGCGCACCGGACGTCGGGCGCCGAGTCTCCGACAAACACGCACCGGTCGACCGACGACCCGAGCGCGTACACGGCTTGAAGAGCGGCCGCGGCAGCCGGCTTTTTCTCGGCGACGTCGTCTTCGCCGTACACGACAGTGAAGTACTCGGCGAGTTCAAACCGGCACAACAGACGTCGGATCAGCGATCCACGATTGTTGCTCACGATGCCGATCGCGACGCCACGATCAACGAGCTCCCGCAACGCGGCCGGGAACGCCGGGTACGGCCGGGCGAGGCCCAGAAACTCCGTCGCCGCGAGCTCGTAAAATCTCTCGGCCATTGCGTCTCTCGTGCCTTGATCGTCGATACCCGAGAGCCGTCCCATCCGTTCCGGCGTGTGATACACCATATCGGCGACGACACGCTCTCGCGTACCGGGTTCGGCGCCGTATTCGGCAACCGCCGCGTTCGACGACGCGACGACCATCTCGAGCGAGTCAATAACGGTTCCGTCGTGATCAAATATTACTGCAAATCGTGGTTTCGTGAGTTCCATCGCCCGCACTGTAGCGAACCTCCCATTTGGAGTCAATCGTCGGTTATCGCTGTCGGTTATCGCTGAACACGGCGCAAGATCACGTTCAGGCCGACGAGAGCAAGCAGTGATACCGCAAAGATACTCCAAAAACCGACCGTCGCTTGAATGCGTCCAACGAGAAAGCCGATCGTTGCGACAGGCACGACGACCGAGGCTGCCTCGCTCGCGCGTCGGCGGAGAATCAGCTCGGTAGGGCCCTCGGCACCACGCGCGGTTGCACGGAAGCGCGAGAGGTCGTGCCCGACGATGGCCGCAGCGACGCCGAGTGCCGCCGCGAATCCCACAAAGGCTGGAGCCGCCAGCGCGCCGATCGCGATGACGCAGAGCACGAAGAAACACGCGGTCGCACTCTCGGAAGAACCCGCCCGGTCGGCGCGGTACCACGCTATACCGATCAGGATCGCGGCCACTGCCGCGACAAGACGCCCGGTAGCGAGGACCGCCCCCGCGACAAGCAGTACCGCCCCGACCGGCCCGATGAAACCGAGCCACTTCATATCGCTACACCCCTCCGACGCCACGCCCGAAGTTTCGGGATGTGCGATCGTATGCAAGCCTCGAGCGGCTCTTTGATGTCCCACGAAACGACCGGCACACCGACACGTTCGAGTTCCCGCAGAGTGAGAACGCGGTCGATCCGTTGCAGGCGAGACGCGATCGCGGCCGCGCGCGCGGGTCGTACCGGAATCGGAGCGAGAGATTCGGGGTCGGGACGCACAACCAGGACCGAGTACCCGCGCGCGACCATGACCGACAACGCGCGCACGTCGTCGCCGCGCACCGGTGACACAATGACAACCTGCGACCCGGCCGGCAGCACGCGCGTCGGGATAGAGTCGAGCGCGTCGAACACCGCGCTCTCGCCCTCCGACGCGTTTGCGAGCGCGGTGTAGATCTTCTCGGCCTGCTTTTTTCCGTAGCCCGGAAACGTCCAGTCGAGTCCCACCCCGATCGTCACGAGCCCCACCCGGTGTCCGGCCGAGAGAAGCGAGTCCGAAAGACTCGCGGCGGCCGCGACCGTGTACTCAAAAAGCGAGACACCGTGCGAGACGGGGTTCCGCGCGGCGCGCCCGTCGACGATGATCCCGATCTCGGTGATACGTTCGCGCTCGAAGTCGGTCGTGAACAGCCGGTTCTCGTGCCGTGCGGTAGCGCGCCAGTTGATACGGCGCATCGGGTCACCGACGGCGTACTCGCGGACGTCGAAAAACTCCGTACCTTCGCCGGCGATCCCCGCGTGGATCGGGCCATGATACAGCAGCGTCTTACGCGGAGAAAGCGGTATGCTCTCGATCGTGCGTCGGGGCGGTAAGCTTGTGAGCTCGCTGTGCACCGGAAACTCCGCGATGCGACTGCGAACCCCTCCAAAACCGTACGAGCGCGCAGTGATCCGGTTGAACGCGTATCGGCCACGTTTCCCGGTCACCGTGTACGTGTACGACACCGTCTCACCCGCGGCGATCGGAGTCACGAATCGAGCCGAACCGGAGACCACCGAGAGGCCGTACGGAATCGTGTCGGTTAAAACGACGGTCGGAAGCGCCCCGCCTGTGTTCTCGACGGTTACGGTGACCTCGACCGGAGAACCGTCACCGACGCGGCGCGAACCGAGGGCACGCGAGACCGCGAGCTGCGGCGCCGGCGCGTCGCGGAGCACCGCGAGCGAGAGGTACGCGACGAAAACCGCAGCGAACGACACGATCGCTCCGCTCCGGGTAGCGAGACCGAACAGCAGAAATCCGAACGCGAGCGCGCCGTACACCATACGAGGTTACGTCTCGCGGATGACAGGCACTGGAGCCGCGTCGACGACCGACTTCACGACGTCGGCAGCCGCGGCGCGCTCGGTCCAGAGATCCGGAACCAACACGAGACGATGAGCGAGCGCCGGAACCGCGAACTTCTTGACGTCATCGGGGATCACGAACTCGCGCCCTTCGACTGCGGCGTGCGCGCGCGCGAGATCCTGCAGCGCGAGAGCACCACGCGGGCTCGCGCCGACGGCGACTCTCCGGTCTCGCCGCGTACCGTCGACTATGCCGACGATGTATCGCTCGATTTCCTCGGCGATGTGAATCTCCTCGATCGCCGCGCGCATCGCGTGTATCTCGTTCTCGCTCACCGCTCCGTGAATCGTCACATCGGCCGTCTTGCGCTCACGGCGTCGGCGCAAAATCTCCTGCTCGGCGTCGGCCGATGGGTAGCCGACCGAAAGGCGAACCATGAAACGGTCAAGCTGCGCCTCGGGAAGCGGGAAAGTTCCCTCGTACTCGATCGGATTTTGCGTCGCGACCACCGTGAACGGGCTCGGGAGATCGATCGTCTCTCCTTCGATCGTTACGTGGCGTTCCTGCATCGCCTCGAGCAACGCCGACTGCGTACGCGGCGACGCGCGGTTGATCTCGTCGGCGAGCAGGAAATGCGCGAAGATCGGTCCTTTGCGCAGGACAAACGTCTCGTCCTTACGGTTGTAGACGTATCCTCCGGTTATGTCCCCGGGAAG
>PXBQ01000396.1 GCA_003566875.1 Spirochaetaceae bacterium
CGAATCCAAGAGCATCGGAAAGAAACCCTCCAAACGAGAGACCGGGCTCGGCGTTCACAACTGTTACCGGAAGCCTCGTCGGGACCGATGACGTTCCGGTGTAGAGCCGCGCTTCGATGAAGAGGTCCGACGGTGGGCGAGGCTCACCGGTCACGTCGATCTCGAGGTTGAACGCGCCGTGCCCATCGGGATCAATCAGCGCCCGGTGGTAGCCGTGAGTGACGCCGAATCCGATGAACGCCGTGATCGCGACCGCGAAGACAGTCGCCGCGAGAGCGACTCGCTTCGAAATCGGGCGTCTCGGTTCGACGTACGGGCGCTCGGCGACGTACGCGGACAGGACCGCGGCAGACTCATGGGGATCGTGCAGCGACGGCCTTACCCCGAGCCTCCGCTCGACAAGCCGGATGATCCGATTGAGGTCGCCGAAGCGGCGCTTCTTTTTCGGATGCATGCATCGCCTGATCAAGCGCTGCGCGAAGCGCGAGACGTGTGGATTGAGTTTGCGTGGGCGCGGGCACTTACCGATTTGGATGAGCCGGAGCGTTTCGGGGTTGATCGATCCGGGAAACGGTTTCTTGCCGGTGACCGTCTCGTACAGCATAACGCCGAGTGAGTAGATGTCGGCGCGCTCGTCGACGTCGCGCGTGCTGTGAAACTGTTCGGGCGCCATGTACGACGGGGTGCCGAGCGTCATGCCCTCGCGCGTGAGCGACTCGTCGGTCGTCTCGGCGCTCCGCATCGAAGCGATCCCAAAATCGACGAGTTTGACGTGTCCCGCGCGTGAAACGAGGATATTCCCGGGCTTGATGTCGCGGTGAATGACGCCCTTCGCGTGCGCGTACCGAACCGCCCTGCACGCGTACAGAAAAATTCTGAGCGCGACCGGCTCGGGAAGGTACCTTTCGCGCTCGATGAGCGCGTCGAGCGACATCCCGTCGATGAACTCCTGGACGATATGATACGAGCTGCCTTCGCGAAAATGGTCGTACACGTCGACGATGTACTCGCTCTTGAAGTCGATCATGATCCGCGCCTCGCGCAGGAACCTGTCGCGGATGTTTTTGTTGCCGCGCATCGTGAGACGCTTGATGACGAGCGAGCCTTTGAGCGTCGGGTGTTCGGCCTTGAACACCTCGCCCATTCCGCCCTTTGCGATCTGCGCCGTGATCGTGTATTTGCCTATAGAACTGGGCATTTTTGCCATACGATTTCCCTCGGTTCAGTTCCGCTTCAGATTTCGATGATATCGCGATCGAGGTCGATGGGGTAGTCGGCGCCGATCTCGACCAGAATCTTCGCGGCAGGGTTGTGGATTTGCACGAATCGACCGTCGGCGCGCGTGAGGTATCTCCCCGGCACCGGCCGGTGCCCCGCGAAGTAGAAGCACCGACTCCAGTCCGGAGCGTCCGGGCCGATCTGGAGGTACTGCGAGATCATCGAGCCGACGCTGCTGGGGTCGGCCTCGTCGTTGTCGGTCCACGTCAATCCGAGGATGACATCGGGTCGATCTCGATACTCGATCACTTCCTGCTGTGCGAAGAACCGGGCGGGCTCACAGTGGCTCACGAGAAAGTAGTCTCCGACGCAGAGCAGCGGCAACGCCTTCTCGACGCGATCGATCTGTTCGATCAACTCGATCGGATAGAACTTCTCCATCCACGCGGCCACCATCACGCCTTCGAGCGCGAACTTACGGAACGAGTGGTTCCCGTTCGCGTCTTCGTTCGTGATGTTCTCGTGGTTTCCTTTCAGCAGCGTCACGTTTTCAGGAAACTCGGACTTGAGCCGCAGCACGGCGTCCAGACACGTCAAGTTTTCGGTCATCTCGCGGTCCATGTTCCGATGCCGATGGTAGCCGCCCGTGAACTCTGCAAACGCCTTGCGCCAGCGCTCGGCGCCTCGCGCTTCGGAATGCATGTAATCGCCGACAAACACGATCTGCACCACCCCGGCGCGGAGCGCATCGATCACCCGCAACTGCTGATCGTCGACCGAGACGTGGTGGTCGAGGAGCGCGCGGATGAAGCCTATGCGTCCGTGCACGTCCGGGACGATGAGCGTTCGAGCGAGCGGTGAGAGGTATACGATCCCTCCGGGGCGGCCCAGCGCGTCGCGCGGACGCGAGTCGTGTGGTTCGCGCTCGAGTGCATCCGCCGCCGCCGAGACGCGCCGGATTAACGGCTCCGGGGGCGGTTCGGCCCCCTCGGCGATCGCGGCCGGCTCGAGGGAGAAGCCGTCGGTGTCTATGTTTCCTTCTCCACGACCATCGTCCTGTTCACGTCGACGAATTCCTGCGTGATGATTTGAGTCGCCTCTGAGAGTTTCTCAATTTCCTGCTCGGGTTCCATTTTCTCGGTATGGACCGCAATCTTGTACACGGCCGAACTCTTTTGCAGGGGGCCGTTCGTGAACTTGGCCGGCTCTCCGACGCGGAGGTCGTCCTCGAGTGTCGACTCTTCGTTTACCGCCGTGTCCGGGACGTCCTGCCTGAGGCCGATGCTTACGTACTCGACACGCCGGAGATCGTTGACGACCGGCGCGATGGTGATCAACGAACCGGAGTTCGTCATAACCAGAGCCCCGCCGGGACTATCGAGCGCGAACTCGTCTTTCTCCTCCATCTTCAGCGTCGTCGTCTGTTCCTCAAACGCGTCCTTCTTCCCAAGCCACCCCTGCGCGAGCAGCTCCAGAGATTCGTCGCCGGGCGGTAGCCCTGACGTCCGAGCGATGCTCCGAATATGATCGCCGATCCCCTCCGGCAGCATGTCCATGTACTCTCCCATAAGACCTCCAAAGCAAAGGTTACGTTCTACTGTACATCATTCCGCGCTGCAATCCAATGCGCGTATTACGCGTAGCAATTCGCGCGTCACGGTGGTACGATGTGAGCATGAACGAAACACACGACATACCGCCGCGCATTCGCGAGCATCTGTTGGCACTCGTGTCGGGGTCGGGCCTGCCCGAAGGGCAGGAGACGATCGACGCGATCAATGAAAACTGGATCGAAAAGCACAAGCTTTTCGTCGCGCAGATCGCCGCGCTCGACATGATCGAACTCACCGAACTGCAACCCGACGATCCGCGCGCAGCGCTGATCCTCACGTACTCCGGCTCTCTTGTTGGGCTTGAGACGGAAAAAAACGGAAAACGAAACTTCGAGTACGCGAGCATCAAACTGCGAGCCGACGTTCCGGATCTCGTACGGGAAACCGGTGTCGCTGTCGCCGGCACGATCGCGAAAGACGCGGTTGCGTCGTTCTCGGGAGGATCGGTCAAGAGCACCTCCGAGGTGCTGATTCTTGCGAGCTTCCGGCCCGAAATTCCGGTATCCGACCAGGATGAACGACTTCGCCAGGCAATTCTGTTTCTGACGAACGGATTCGCAAAGATCAACAGATCGCTCACGCGTGAAACGGCCCAACTCGACCACTTCACGACAAAAAACATCGTGCAGTTCATCTCGAAGCGAAACAAGCTCACGCAGGCACAGGTTCGGAGTGTCGTCGACGACTATCTCGGGATGATCGAAGCCGGTACGCTCATGGGCGAGCGCGTGCCGCTCGGCCGGCTCGGGCGCTTGAGCCTTATTCCGAAGAAAGCGCGCCAGGCCCGAGTCGGGCGGAATCCGGCGACCGGTGGCGAGGTTATCATTCCCGCAAAACCGGCCGTCATGGCGCCCAAATTCTCGGTTTCGCGGGCGCTCAAGGAACGCGCGGAGAGGCTACCCGTCGAGGACGAGCGGTAGCGCACGACGAGTTACGGGTTGCCGTACTCACCCACCGATTCGACGGGCTCGACGACGTATGGATTTGTCGGCAGTCTTTCCTCGACCGGCGGCAGTTCGCCGCTCTCGACCCTGTCGCGGAGCATCGGCGACTCCTGGTACCGGGGGGCTTCGGGGCGCGGCTCTTCGGCGATCGGTGTCTGCCGTGTACACGCGCCGAGCGCGACGACGACCGCGCAGAACCCGATAGTTTTCATTAAGCGTGAATACCACATCTTTTCTACCTCGGTTAATACATACTACCGGTGGGTCTTGAGGTCAAATTCAGACCGCCCGCCGCTCGCACTCGGTGGCTGTCGCCGTTCCTTCGGTCTCTTTACTATAGTTGTTTTTATGCCGAAATTCTGACCAGGAGAAAAGTGCGCACCGAAGACCAATTTTTCCACGTCGTCGTGATCGACGACGATCCTACTCAACTCGAGCGTGTCCAGGTTTTCTGCGATGCGATGGACCGTCCCAGGGTCCGGTTGTTCACTACCCCCGACCCGACGGCGGCCGTACGTCACATCGAGCAGAACAGCGTCGATCTTGTGCTCACCGACAACGTTATGCCGAAATCGAGCGGTGATGCCGTGCTCGAACGGGTGATGCAGATCAATCCGTCGATTCCGGTCGTGATAATGACCGCGTATGGCAGTACGGAGGATGCCGTCGGGCTGTTGAAGAAAGGTGCGGCGGACTACCTGGTCAAACCGACGTCAAAGACCGATATCGAGCGCTTGTTCATTCGTATCAGCGAGGCCTCGGTATTCGCGCGCGAAAACGCGACACTCCAAGAGACGATCACCGAGTATTTCGGATCCAACGCGATCATGTACAAGAGTCGCGTGATGGCCGAGACATTGAACGTCGCCGCTCGTTCGGCCAAAAGTAAAGCGACGGTTCTGATTTCCGGCGAGAGCGGGGTGGGAAAGGAGCTTGTCGCACGGCTGATTCACTTCGCGAGTCCGCGGAGCGAAAAACCGTTTGTCACCGTGAACATCGCGGCTCTGCCCGAGACGTTGATAGAGAGCGAGCTGTTCGGCCATCGAAAAGGCGCGTTCACGGGTGCCTCCGACGACCGTGTCGGACGGTTTGAGCAGGCGCACACCGGTACGATTTTCATCGACGAGGTCGGCGACGTGCCCGCCGCCGTCCAGGTCAAGCTGTTACGCGCGATTCAGTTCGGTGAGATCGAACGCGTCGGTGAGAACGCGACAAGAAAGCTCGACGTACGAATTATAGCCGCGACGAACCGTGACCTCAAAGCGATGGCGGAGTCGAATCGGTTTCGGAGCGATCTCTACTACAGACTCAACGTGATACCGGTCGTGATCCCTCCTCTTCGCGATCGACGAATCGATGTTCCGCGTCTTGTCGAGCACTTCATCGCGACGTTTTCCGAACGGAACGAGAAGCACGTTGAAGCCGCGTCGCGCGAAGCGATGGACCTGCTCATGAAGTACCGGTATCCGGGCAACGTGCGTGAGCTCGAGAACATAATCGAGAGTGCCGTCGTGATGTGTCGCGGCTCGATGATCACAGTGAACGATCTTCCCCCCGCGGTACGGGACGCCAATCAGGCAGGCGCGACAGGGTCGGGCGATGATCCGGGTGGCGGCGCGTCGTACGACGCCGCTATGAGAACCTTCGAGACCGATCTGATCGTGCGCGCGGTTCACGACGCGGGAGGCAACCGGAGCGAGGCCGCGCGGGCGCTCGGGGTGACCGAGCGGAAGATCCGGTCTCGGCTCGAACGACTCGGGATCGAGTCCAAAACGCCGTGAGTTCGACCATCCCGGCGAGATTTCGACCAAACGGGCGAATTTCTGCCGTCGCGGTGGGCGTTCCCGACCGAACCTTGGCATAACTCGGTTGTATACCGAATCGGGTCACTGCGATTTAAATTCTTATAATGAAAATAAATACACGGATGGAGAAAAAACATTACAAAAAGAATCAACTCTTTTCCCGCATGGCACAGGGATTGCTATATTATGTGCGAGGAGAAAAGAAATGATCAAGAAAACTTTTTATACGGTAATCGCCCTGATGTTTGTCGCCGGTATCGCAGCAGCGAACACGACAGGCACTCTGTTGCTTCGCGGAACGGTTCCCGCGATTCTTGAGGTCACCGTGACCCCCGAGCCGGCGGCGAACAGCCTCGACTTGTCGATCGACGTGACGGACCTTCACGTCGCGACCGTCAACGAGCGCAGCAATAACCTCGGCGGCTACACGATCACATTGTCGTCGGCGAACGCAGCAGCCGAAGGAACCTCGGACGGTGTTTTCCTGAGCGCCG
>PXBQ01000400.1 GCA_003566875.1 Spirochaetaceae bacterium
CGCGAGAATCCCCGCGGTCGAGTGAATCCGCGTCACTTCGCGAGCGTCTTCGAGTTTCAGGCGGGGAAAAATTCCGGGGAGTCGACGCGCGGTCATCGTTTTGCCTGTCCCGGGCGGACCAAACAGAACGAGGTTATGCATCCCCGCGGCGGCAACCTCTACTGCACGCTTTTCGAGGATTCTCCCTTTGACATCGGCGTAGTCTCCGCACCAAGCGGTCGGGGCGGCCGGAACTCCGGTTCTCTCGGACCTGTACGCTGAGCGGTTGAACGCGTCGGCGACCCCTGCAAGGTCCACGGCGGCGATAACTTCGCACTCGACACCGGCAGCTCCGACTTCCGCGACGTTCGCGCGCGGCACCACGACGCGACGAATACCACGCGCCGCAGCGACCGACACCGCCGATATGACACCGGTCACCGGTCGCACGACTCCGGATAATCCGAGTTCGCCCATCACGAGTACCGACTGCGTAGCCGAGCGCACCTGCCCGGATGCGCAAAGAATCCCGAGAGCAACAGCAAGATCAAACGCCGCTCCACCTTTCTTGAGTCCGGCCGGCGAGAGATTCACGAGCACCCGTTCGGTCGGAAACCGGTAACCGGAGTTTCTGATCGCGACGCGAACCCTTTCGCGTGCTTCGCGGACGGCCGAGTCAGGCAGGCCGACTATCTCCGTTCCGGGTATCCCTCGTCGCAGGTCAACCTCGACGAAGATGAGCTCGCCCTCGTACCCGGATGATCTATACGCCAGTATATTCACGGCTTACCCCCGCAAAGAACTACACGGCGGTTTTTTTTCGTGCTTCACGGTCGGCCGATTATCCCAAAATTTCCGAACGCCGGACGACGTCGACCGTGTTCCGGAGGTTACCCGGTCGTCCTTGCGATTGCCTCTTGCACGAGTCGGTCGCACTGCTCATTATACGTGTTGCCGCTGTGCCCTCGAACCCATACCCACTCAACCAAGAGATTTCTGACTCGCTCGTCAAGCGCTACCCATAACTCCTGATTCTTGACGGGTTTTCGTGCCGCGGTTTTCCAACCGTTTCGTTTCCACGTGTTGATCCACGAGGTAATCCCGTTCTTGACGTACTCCGAGTCGGTGTGTACTCGGATCATGATCTGCTCGTACTGTTCTGTGACAAAATTCAACGCTTCGATTACCGCGGTCAACTCCATTTGGTTGTTGGTCGTCGGATTTTGACCTCCTGAACCCGTGATCGTGGAGTTGCCGTTCAAGACGACGTACGCCCATCCGCCCGGTCCAGGATTACCGTGACAGCCCCCGTCCGTGTAGACATCAAGACTCCGCATTGTTCGCACCCTCCAGACGTGTTGCTATGCCCAATTGACAGAGCGGTATCTCTTTTATTAATATAATATGAATATATTATGAAATCACCAAAGGAATAATACATGGCCAGAATAGCTGACTCGGCGATCGCATCGTCGTTCACGGTCGCAGCGAGACCGGGCGTTATTTTGCGTGATACGGCGACGATACTTCGCGCGCCGCTTATCAAGAACGAGCCCGTCAAGGGCGCGCGGATGTACCACGTCGTATCGATTACCGATATGAACGATTTCGGTTTTCTCACAACGCCCAAAAAGACGATCCGGATCAAAGAGAAACTCCCAAAAGCACAGAAGTACGAACTAGAGCCGTTCGACGTGCTCTTGACGATCGTCGGAACGATCGGCAAAATTACCATACTTCCGGACGCGTTGGAAGGGCAATGGATCCCTGCGAGTAATATGTTGATAATCCGGTTCACAGACGACAAACTCGATAACGCGATCGCGTTCGTAATGTTCATGAAGTCCCGGTACGGAGTGGATATCTTGACAAAGCTCACGCACGGGACCACGATCCCGATTGTGTCGAAGAAAGCGTTTTCGCGAATCGTGATACCGCAGTTGACGCCGGAAGTCAGGAAGGAAAGCAAGGCACTCTTCACGAAGGAAGAACGGCTGTATCTCAAGCGGCAGGAACTCGAGGTTGCCGCTCAACAGCTCCGTGGCGAGTATCTCGCATGACACGACCATGATTCACCGAATTCGCTTCGGCTCGAACCGAAGCCATTATGTCTTTCTCGCGTTGATTATCGGTATCCCGGTCGGTGGGCTCGCCGTCACCTTCCTGCTCAATCGTGCGATTGGCGCGATCGTCCTGCTCGTGGGCGCCTTTTTCTCGTATCAGTTTGCCAAGTATTTGCAGCTGCACTTGAAGAGTTTCATCGAGACAAACGACGAGGGGCTCCGCGCACTAACCTCGTCGCGCGAGAAGGTCAAGATCTCGTGGGAAGAGATTACACACGCCGGCCACTGCACCGATACCGAAAACCACGAGTACGTGTTTGTGTACGACGAGAACAAAGACACGCTCTTGACCGTCCCGGACGAGTTCACGCTCTTCCGCGAGCTCGTCGATGAACTCGAGTCACGCATGGAACTACAGCGATACTCGCTCAAACCCGGCGAAACCGTAACCGAACGGCTCAAACAGCTCCTGATGTGAGTGCCCGGCCGTACCGGATTCCGGCGGTTACACCGTATCGGTCCGCGTAGCCGACACGATTGACGTGAGGAACGACGAGACGCTCTTTGTATTCTCTCTCGTCGTGATAAAAAGATACGCATCGCGGCCACGGCAAACAATCGGAAGAAAAAGCGAAGAATCGAGACCGTACATCCGATACGCGATCGGCAACGCCGCGAAATCCGCGAACTCTTCGATCGGTCGCTTGAGCAGCAACGCCTGTTTTTCACCGAACACGTTTTGATATACCCCGGCGGAGACCGGAATGCGAAAGTGATCCGGAAAGTCCGAGTTGAACCCCAAGGTGTACTCGGCCCCAAGGACACCGTCGTTCACCGTGAGTATCGCTCCGTACGTAGATTTGGCGATCCGGGTAAACTCGATCAACGACTTGAGAATACCGCTATCGGTGTCCCGGTACCGCGAACGGAAGACATCGTAATCCAGACCGTTGTTGGTCAAGACAAATCGCGGTCCGACGTGCGCCGCGCCGTCGGAACTCGAGAAATCCACCGCGGTGCCGCCCTCGGGGACCAGTTCGAGCCCTTCTGCGGTTAGCAGTCCATCGATTCCCGGCTCCGACTCACTCTTCCCAACGACGGCGTGAACCAACCCTTCGACGTTGCGGTTGGGAACGCGGCTTTTTTTCTCGTACGCCGAACGGTCGATCTTGAACACCCCGTCGCTGTCGACGATGACGGACTCCGCGCCGGAGACGGTCTCGACCAACCGGTTTGCCGCTTCGACCAAGTACGCTGAGTTGCTCGTAATGCCGCGCCGAGAAAAGACAATCAACCCCGAATCGTCCGTAAGGATCTCGTTCGAATGCGAATCTATATCACCCGGTTCGGGTTCTGAACCGACAGGCGCACGGTCTGCGGTAACACCGCGGTCGGGACCGGAGTCACGAGAAAGAAGATCCGATGTCGAGTCTATGTAGTCAGGATCGGGCATCGTATCCTCAACTACCGGCGAGATCTTTGACGTTCCGCGCCGAAACGCAAAAAGCTTAACTCCGAACACATCGGCGGTACGCGAAATCAACTCCTGGACTTCGTCTTCTTCGCCCGTGGAACCGGCGCGCTCGGATGACGCTTCAATCTCCTCGAGCTCATCGAGTTCCTCTAGTTCGTCAAGTTCTTCATCGGTCGACGAACCGGCTGCCTTTGCTCCATCCAACGCCGAAGAGGCCTCGGCCGCCTCGATCTGCGAAGCTCCCGCAAAAGCAAGTTCCAATGTGTCGCCACCGAGTTCCCAGTCTTCTTTGACGTCCTCAAGCTCGGAGGAAAGTTCATCGGGCTCCTCCTCCGAGAGAGGATCGTCGGCTTTCTCTCCGTCTCCTTCTTCGTCTTCGTCATCATCCAGGAAAAAGCTGAACGGCGTATCCTCCGATTCCGTAAACTGTTCGGAGTCCTCATTGAGCCCCCAATATTCCGCATCGGACTGATCGCTGCGCTCCGTTTTCCGAGTCGAGGGTTCAAAGGCCAAAGATACCTCCAACTCTTCGGCCTCGCCAAGCTCTTCGGCCTCGCCAAGCTCTTCGGCCTCGCCAAGCTCTTCGGCCTCGCCAAGCTCTTCGACCTCGCCAAGCTCTTCGACCTCGTCCAGCTCTTCGGCCTCGCCAAGCTCTTCGACCTCGTCAACCTCTTCGACCTCGTCAACCTCTTCGACCTCGTCAACCTCTTCGGACTCGTCAACCTCTTCGGCCTCGTCAATCGGTTCAAGTTCACTGAGTTCTTCGAGTTGCTCCGAATCATCCTGCGACGCCGGCGTCTCGGCCGGCGCGGTTTCGGACGGCTGTTCGGCGGCGACCGAATCATCCTCGCCGAGCATCTCGAGTTCGCCAGGCTCGTCATCGTCGGCCGCTTCAACCTGCACCGGAACCGGCTCTTTCGGCACGGATCGCTGGGTCGGCTGCTGCGCAGATCGAGCGTACGACGCGGGCGGTGGGGTGTAATTTGCGAGAACGCGTTCGATCATTGTCTCCAGCCGGGAAAGATCGATGTTATCGCGCCGCGGTTCGGTCTTCCGTTGGACGCCGAGTACCGCAACGATATCCTCCCAGCTCTTGTTGATCAGATCGTCGACTTTGTCTTCCGAGCCGCGTTTAACGCGTCCGATTCCGCGCTTGATGCGCTTTGAGACTTCGTCCTTTCTTGCCTCGAGTTCCACCTGCCACTGATCCCAGTCGATCTCCTCTTTGCTCTCGACGTACTCCTGCAGCAACGAAATCTGAAATCTCTTGATTCGTTCGGAAAGAACAACGACCGGATCCTGTCGAAGGTTGAGAAGCAGGAAAACCAGGAGAAACGATGACAGAAAACTCGACACGAGAAGAATCGTTCGAGTCACCGGGTTCAAAACGAAGTCGGTCTCAGGAACAAGTAACCCGACCCGGCCCAAGGACTCGATTGTACGCGAAAACACAACAAAACCACCAACGTCTGGGCTGCGAATCACGGGTTCGACCGACGGATCTGCATCGATTTGCGCGGCCGCGCTTTCCGCTTCCGGCAAAAGATTCGGGCCGTACGCGTCGCGGAAATTCGCGGCGAGCACCCCATCCGCAAGAATCACAACTCGGTCGCTCGTCGAAATCTCACCCGAACGCACAAGCGCGTTCGTGAAGCCCGTGACATCGAGATAAAACAGCGCGGTACCGCGTGTGATTCCAAACGCATCACGCACGAGAAGTCGGTAAATCACCTGTCCGGCATCGTGACTTACATCGACTCTCGGTCCGGATCCGTCCTCGAGCAAAAGTTGATCCAACGGGACCGGGGTGACAAGGTCCTCCACGGGAATGTACGTTCGGGACTGTGGAGTCTGCTCGACGATATCCGACCCGAGCGTACTGAACCAAATCCGGTTCGCCGCGTTATCGACGAACCGCACAAACGACAAAGCCGAGACCTGATCTTGGAGATTTCCGAACAACACCTCCCGATCGCGGATGTCCGCTTGGCTCTGATTCACGAGATAAACGTTCTGCACGGCTCTCTCGCCGAGCATACCACTAAACCGTTCAAGATTCGCGTTGTGAACGCGCTGCAAAACCGCCTCGATCCGATCGAGCCTTGTGTCGACGTTTTCCCGCACACGTTGATCGTAAAACGTCGTTTCTATGTAATCGAACAAACCGGAGAACGCAAAAACTGCGAATGCGCTGAAAAAAATAACCGAGACGAGTAGACTGAGCGCAACTTTTTGTAAAGACGTCATGAATTCTGTCGAGCCTCCGGCCGCCGATCAGCGGGGGCTATTGACCTGCGTCGGTCAACTCGCCTTCTCTTCTATAATCGGCACATAACGCCGAGGACAATACCTCTGTTAAATGTATTAGGCCCCGTCGGAATAGTAAACCGCCTTCGACTCCTCCAAGCGGTTTAAGGCCCGACCCCGGCAACGCACCGTACTCTCTAGGGCAAAAAAAAACGACCGGAGCGGGAACGCCGCCGGTCGCTTGCCTCGTCCAACCGCGAGGCCACGAGCAGAACATAAAAGACGCCTACTCGTCTTTCGGCTCGGCCTC
>PXBQ01000078.1 GCA_003566875.1 Spirochaetaceae bacterium
AAGAGGCGCTCTCGGTCGTCGAGATTCTTTGTGACGCGTGCCGCGATCCCACGCGCCGGTCCGCCGCCGGCGCGACTGTCGAACTCGAGAAGCGCCGCGCACGGATCGAACGCAAGATCGCCGCGTTACGGTGAGATACCGTCGCGTCCGGCCGCCCGGACGCGCGCCGCGGTCGCTTCGTACGCGGCGATGTACTTCTCCATCGAGCTTTGCCAGGTGAACCGTTCGGCCATGCCCGCAAGCCGAATTTTGTCGATTGCATCCGGCGAGACACTCCGCAACTCGACCGCGTGACGGACCGCGTCGAGAATCCCGTCGGAGTCGAGTGTCGTGATAAAAAAACCCGTTCCCGTGGTCGTTGCCGGATCGAGTTGTTTCACGGTGTCTTTGAGTCCGCCGTTCGGTGCGACAATCGGTATTGTTCCATACCGCAGCGAGTACATCTGGTTCAAACCACACGGCTCGTACTGCGACGGCATCAGAAAAAAATCCGCGCCGGCCTCGACGATGTGCGCGAGGCGCTCGTCGAACCCAATCGTCACCGCGACGTTCGCTCTCGCGGCCGAGAGCTGCTCGAGATCGCGCTCTATCCACTCTTCCCCGGTCCCGACGATCACGATCTGCACCGGCATCTCGTCGGCGATTCGGCGCAGTGCGCCGTTCGGTCCGCACAACGCGGTGAATCCTTTCTGTACGGCGAGGCGCGACACGATGCCGACGACCGCGGTTGCATTGTCGACTGGAAGGTTGAACTCGGTCTGGAGAGATCGTTTTGCCTCGGCTTTGCGATCGAGCGAATCGCTATCGAACCGGGGCGTGATGTACGGATCGGTCGAAGGGTTCCACTCGTCGTAGTCGATCCCGTTCACGATACCGCGCACTCCATCGCCGCGTGCGCGGATTTCGGCATCCAGCCCAAATCCGAATTCGGGTGTCGTGATCTCGGCGGCGTAACCCTCGGACACCGTCGTAACGCAGTCGGCGCTCTTGATCGCGCCGCGCAGGAAATTGAGCCCCGTAGGCACGATCACACCGGCCTTTTCGAGGTCGTGTGCGGGGATGCCGAGCTCAATCGCGTCGGCTGCGGAGAATTGGCCTTGATAACCGAGATTGTGAATCGTGAAGAATGTCGCCGTCGAGTCGAACTCAGTTCTGTTTTCAAGCGTGCGCGCGTAGACGGGGACGAGCGCGGTCGGCCAGTCGTGGCAATGGATTACATCCGGTATCCAGTGCAGTGCACGGCAGAGTTGAAACGCCGCGCGCGACAGAAGCGCGAACCGAAGAGCGTTGTCCTCGAAAAACGGAACCGAACGTGTCCCGTAAACGCCGTCGCGATCGTAGAGCGCGTCGTGTTCGATTGTATACACCGTCGCGCGTGGTATCGGGCCAAGCCCCGGCGAAGGATGGGTTTCCGGCCCGAGTTTTGTCTCGTACACGGCACACCAACGTTCGGACGTCCCCATCGGTACGCCGAGCGGCGTCTCGTGTCCGGCCATCGTCTCCCGGCGTATGAACCGGTACCGTGGCATAACGACCCGAACATCGTGGCCGTTTGCCGCGAGCGTCCTGGTAAGCGCCGCGACCATGTCGGCAAGGCCACCGGTTTTTGCGATCGTGCCGATTTCGCTGGTCACCATTAGTATCTTCACAGAACGACTCCTTCGGCTTTGTCAAGAACGATAATATCCCGGACAATATCAGCGAAAATACAGGATAGAGAATTCGCCGTCCACTCGGTAGCCGAGACGACGATACAACGCGATCGCCGGCCGGTTGTCGGTCTTGACGAACAGCGCCGTCATTTTCCCGTCGAGACGGCAGTGTTCGATAACGCGCGCCATGAGCGAGCGTGCAACCCCCCGACTGCGAAGCGACGGCTCGGTGTACACGCCGCCGATCTGGTCGTATGTCCGGCCACGCGCGTTTGTCCCGGCCTTTGCGACCGGGATACCGTCTTTCTCCGCGATGATCACGATTTGATCCCTGATCGAGCCGTGCAGATGGCGCCGCACCGATTCACGATTCAACGTGTGCCCGGGAAGCAGTACCTCTTCAAGCTCGTATCTGCCCTGAATCGGGATGAGAGCCTCGACATCGGTCATCCGTGCCGGACGAATTGCCAACTCCGGATCGTCGATGACTGGCGGCGCGGGATCGAGACCGCGACTCATAAGCAAGTACCGGATCGTATCGGTAGCCGTATGCCGGACCAACCCCGCAAAAAGCCGTACATCGGGATCGTATCCCATTATCGAGTACAGCCGTGTCGACCGCAGCCGCGGGAACGGCATAATGTCGCCGTTATGGTGCAGACCATCGACAAACACCGGGTAGAAAAAACCGTTTGGTTCGTTCAGAACGGCGCCGAGGATCTCGCCGGCGTTTTCGTACGCGTACACACGGCAGTTTGAGTCGAGAAGGCGAGACGTAAAAGCCACGCATCGGTTTTCACGGTGCGTGAGAAACGGTTCGACGCGTCGGCGCTCGGCGATATCGATGATCGTCCAGCTCACCGCTCAATCTCCAACAGACGAGATCGGCAGACGTCCTTCGCCGCGGATTCGGCCCTGAATTGCGGCGAAGCCGGCCTCGTACGACGCGGGTGTCATACCGTAGACCGCAACGGCGTTCGAAACCCACGGGACGGCGCGCAGATACACCGGCGTTAGGACCGAGAGAACGACGACACGGACAGGGATGTGTTCGAGCTCGCGTAGGACGTCGAGGCTCGACAGGTACGCAAGGCGGAAAATCACCGTATCGTACTCGCGTGCGAGGCGAGCGACGTTGCGTTTGTCTTCCGGGGCGCCGAAATAGATCGATCGTCCGGACAACGCATACGTATCGGCCCCCGGAAAAGCCCTGCGTGCCTCCCGAAAAAAGGCCGGATCGGCTCCGACAATCAATACACGCTCGCTCGTCGGCGCGGCAAGCGGCAGATCTCGCGATCGTACGATCGTCGTGCTGCGAAACGCGTGGTCTATGAAAAAACGTTCACCGTCGGGCGTGGGGACAAGGTATTGGAGATCGGTGAGATCCGGGACGAGCGGTACGCGGTCCTCGGCGTGCAGATACTTGATTTTTGTTCGCAGGATTCTCCTGACCGACGCATCGATCGTCGTACGGAACGAAGGTTCGGTCGTGTACGCGGTGAAAACGCGACTCCAGATCGCGTCGTTGATCGCCGGAGTCTCGGCGAGCAGCAGCATATCGCTCCCCGCGGCGAGCGCGCGGTAGCACAACTCGGCGAAGTCCATCCCGTGCCGCGCTCCGTACACGATCGCACCGCCCATGTACATGTCGTCGGTGATGACGAGTCCGTCGAAACCCAAACGATTGCGCAGAATGTCTCGCTTAATTACGGAGGAAATTGACGCCGGGGTATCGTTACCGGTTACGTTCGGAAAGCTCAGGTGTCCGCTCAGCACCGCGGGGATGCCCTCGGAGATCAACATCGTATACGGAATCAAGTCACGCGCCGCGAGCTCCTCGTACGTCTCGTTCAGGACGGGGAGCACACCGTGCGAATCGCCGTACGCGTTGCCGTGACCAGGGAAATGTTTCGCGGTCGCGATTACGCCGGCTGCGTCGAGCCCGCGGAAGTACGCGGTGCCGAGCACGCCGGTCCGTACCGGATCGTCGGAGAACGCGCGCGGACCGATTACGTGCGCTTCGGGATTGACGTAAACATCGACTGTCGGCGCAAAATTGAGGTTCACGCCGATCGCACGCAGCTCCAGGCCGATGTAGTATCCGGTACGGTACGCGTCGTCGGGGAGATTCGTGGCGCCGATCGCGATGTTTCCGGGGGTCGGGCTGGTCGTGCCTTTTATGTGACGGACCCAGCCTCCTTCCTGATCGGTCGCGACAAAAAGCGGAATCGCGTTTGACGTCGAGACGGCCGCGGTTTGCATCGTGCCGATCGACCGTGCGAGTTCGTGCACGTTTTCGCCGTTCCATCCGAAAACCTTCACCCCGCCGATGTTTCGCGTCGTGATCCATTCCATGATCTCCGCCGAAGGGCGGACGCCGTCCCACCCGACGAGAAACACCTGCGCGACTTTTTCTTCATCGGTCATCTCGGTCATGAGCCGATCGACGAGCCGATCAACCGGCTCGTCGGAGAAAAACGTGCCGATGTCGTGGGCGGAGATCCCCGATATAAACACAGACCCGGCAACGATCGCAAGAGTCAAGCAGCGGTGTATCACTTTCATAATCTAGGCAAAGTGTACCGGGAATTCCGTGCGGTCTCAAGAGCGGTCGGCGAAACGCCGAGAATCAGAATGACCAGCGCTCGGTTGGGACAATACGTCGGGCGTGATCTTTTGGGGAGGGTTAGGCGAGTGAATATACCGGAGTATCGCGACTTTGTCGAAGTTTTGAACGCGCAGATCCTGCTTTTCACGGATCTTGCGAGGGAAGAACGAATTCTCGCCGATGCCGTCGTCGCGAAAGATTGGCCGACCCTCGACCGTGTGATCCGCGTAATGAACGAGTATTCCGAAGAAATCGTCCGCGTGGATGAAGAGCGGTCGCGGACGTACGATGCGCTCAGGAGTCGACTCGGTTTACGTTCCGTGGGGCTTTTCTCTGAGCTGCTCGATTCGGTTCCGTTCGAGTCGCGCGAGCATCTGTCGCATCTGTTTCGTGAGCTGAAAATCGCGGTGATGCGTGTGCGCTCTTTGACCGGCGGGGTCGACGCGTACGTCGAATCGAGCAATACGACTCTGCGGAGCGTGTTGCAAGAGCTGTATCCGGAGCGGAAAGGACGGCTTTATTCGCGTTCGGGTGCGTCGACGGAGCACGCCGACACGCCGGTGGTTGTAAACCATCACTTATAACCGACCAGGACGGGAGTAGTTCAATGCAATCGACCTTTTCCGGAATAGAAATAGGGAAACGGAGTCTACTGTCGCACTCGATCGGACTCTCGACGGTCGGCCATAACCTCGCGAACGCGTCGGTCGAGGGGTACTCACGCCAGCGTGTCGAGATGAGCGCGACGGACGCGATCTACCGCCCCCAACTCAACCGGGCCGAACGTCCGGGGCAAATCGGGCAGGGCGTCGACGTCGCGCGAATCGAACGGATTCGGGACGGTCTTCTCGAGCAACGTCTCGTGGCGCAGGCAAACGGCGAAGGATACTGGGGAACACGCGATTCGTATGTGTCGATGCTCGAGCAGATTTACAACGAGCCTTCGGATCTATCGGTGCGGCACTTGATGGACCGGTTCTGGGACGGATGGCAGGAACTCTCGATCTTTCCGGAACAGATGGTCCCGCGACACGTTTTGCTCCAGCGCGGCGAAGCGCTCATCGAAGGCATTAACTCGCGTTACGAGAGTCTGCACGCGATTCGCACTATGCTCGACGACGATGTGCGGGCTTCGGTCGGCCGGATCAACGACATCACCGCCGAAATAGCCAAAATCAACGAAGAAATCATCAAGGTCAAAGCCGTCGGCGACAATCCGAACGACCTTCTCGACCGAAGGGATTTACTGGTCGAGAAACTTTCCGGGTTCATCCAGATCACGACCGATTCCCGCGATCCCGATGAGTTCCACGTGCACACGGGAGGTTTTCACCTCGTTCAAGGGCGTATCGCGCGTCCTTTCGATACGCGTCCCGAACCACTCGACAACGGCTTCTCGCGCGTCGTGTGGGCGCACTCGGACGAAGACGTCCGTATCCGCGGCGGACGCCTCGGAGCGCTCGTGGAGCTTCGCGACGGAGACGTCCGAACCGAGATCCAAAAGCTCGACACGATGACGATCAACTTCGTCGATCTCGTCAACGAGATTCATCGCGATGCGTACGGCCTGAACGGACGCACGGACACCGACTTTTTCTCGGAGTATCCATTCGTCGAAAACGTACTCGGCAACTACGACCGTTCGGGCGACGGCGCGTTCGACTCGACGTACCTCTACCGGATGACCGGTGCGCATAAACTCACTGCGAACGAACAGATCGGACTCTCGGGAACGATGACCTTCTCGGCGGCCGCCGGAACTCTCGATGTTCAGTACAACCC
>PXBQ01000147.1 GCA_003566875.1 Spirochaetaceae bacterium
CCGACATACAGCACGCATACTCGGTCGCAAAGGTGTTTCACGACGCTCAAGTCGTGCGCGATGAAGAGATACGTGAGATCGAACTCGCTTTGGAGCCGTTTCACGAGGTTGAGAACCTGGGCCTGGATCGAGACGTCGAGCGCCGAGACCGGCTCGTCGCAGACCACAAGGTCCGGGTTGAGCACGAGAGCGCGCGCGATTCCGATCCGCTGCCGCTGGCCACCGCTGAACGCGTGAGGATACCGAGACATGAACCGCGGGTCGAGACCGACGACCTTGAGCAGCTCCGCGACGCGGGCCTTCTGCTCCGCAGACGTCCCGATCTTGAGGTTTACCAACGGCTCGGCGACGAGCTCGAGTACGGTCATCCGCGGATTGAGCGACGCGTACGGGTCCTGAAAAATCATCTGCATACGCCGCCGGATCAGCCGGAGCTCCCGGCCCTGCAACGTCGCGAGGTCAACCGGAGCCTTCCCACCGTGGAACATAATCGTTCCGCTCGTCGGGTCGATCGCGCGAAGGATAGAACGCGCGATCGTTGTTTTGCCCGATCCGCTTTCGCCGACCAGGCCGAGCGTCTCGCCTTTTTCAATCTGAAAACTCACGTCGTCGACGGCTTTGACGTCGCCGATCTTCTTCCGGAGGACTCCACTCAACACGGGAAAGTATTTCTTGAGGTTCGAAACTTCGAGCAAGACGTCTTTCACTTTCCTTCCCCTTCTCGCGCCTCGATGCGTTCACCGGCTGCGTCGCGTTTCCTCCCGCTTTCCTCGAACAACAGGCACGAAACCTTGTGCCCCGGCGCGACTTCGGCTAAATTCGGCTCGACGACGTCGCACTTTCCCGCCATGAACTTGTCGCATCGCGGGTGAAACGGACACCCACTCACGGTTGCGTACGGGTTCGGGACGTTGCCTTTGATCGCCCAGAGCTCCTTCTGGTCGTCGTCGTCGAGTTGTGGCACCGACCGCAGAAGGCCGATCGTGTACGGGTGTTTGGGGTCGTCGAACAGCGCCTCGGTCGTGGTCTCTTCGACGATTTTCCCCATGTACATCACCGCGACGCGATGCGCCGTCGCCGCGACTACCGCGAGATTATGCGTGATCAGCAGGATGCTCATACCGAGTTCGTTTTGGAGACGATACAGAAGCTGCAGTATCTGCGCCTGAATCGTCACGTCCAGCGCGGTCGTCGGCTCGTCCGCGATCAGAATCGACGGGTCACACGACAGCGCCATCGCGATCATCGCGCGCTGGCGCATACCACCGCTCAGTTGAAACGCGTAGTTGTCGAGACGCCGTTTGGGATCCGGGATGCCGACGAGTCCGAGCAGGTCGGCTGCTTTGTTTCGGGCGGCGGCCGGTTCTAACCCATCGTGAAGGCGTATCGCTTCGATGATCTGGTTGCCGATCGTGTGGACGGGACTTAACGACGCCATCGGTTCCTGGAAGATCATCGCGATATTCTTCCCGCGTATTCGACGAATCGTCTTGTCTTCCGGATCGAACGCGGTGAGCTCCAACGGAGTCGGGCTTTCTTTGGTGTAAAGCCGTACCGTGCCGTCGACGATCGTTCCGGGCGACGGCACCATGTTGAGGATCGCGCGCGCCGTCTGGCTCTTGCCGCAGCCGCTCTCGCCGACCAAACCGACCGTTTCACCCTTGTGAAGCTTCAGGTTGAGGCCGTTCACCGCACGGACAATACCGTCGCGCGTGTTGAAGTGAACGTGTATGTTCTCGACGTCGAGAACGAGATCGTTTTTTTCTTGATTCACCATACCAGCCTTCTCGTTCATCTCAGTTCAACCCGGCGTACGGATCGGCGGCGTCGCGGAGCCCATCGCCGAGGAAGTTGAACGCCAGAACCGTCACGACGACCGGGATTCCCGGAAGCATCAGCCACGGAGCCATCACGACGGAGTAGATGTTCTGCGCGTCCTGCAACATGACGCCCCAACTGACCGCCGGCGGCCGCATCCCGACGCCGAGAAAACTCAGCGCGGTCTCCGCGAGGATCATACGGGGAATCGAGAGCGTGATCGACGCAATGATGTGGCTCGTAAACGACGGCAGCAAGTGTTTCCGGATGATCCGCGCCTCGGTCGCGGCCGAGAGCCGCGCGGCGATAACAAAATCCTCCTCCCGGAGCGACAGAAACCGGCCGCGCACGACGCGAGCAAGACCTGTCCAACCGATCATCGAAAGGATGATCGTGATCGCGAAGTACACCATAACCGGCGACCAGAACGGCGGCATCGCGGCCGCGAGAGCCATCCACAATGGAATCGTCGGAAACGACCGGAGTATCTCGATGAGCCGCTGGATGATGTTATCCACGGCTCCGCCGAAGTACCCGGACATACCGCCGAGAACGATGCCCAAGACCAAACTCAAAAACACGCCGACAAGACCGATTGTGAGCGAGATCTGAGCGGCGACCACCATTCGCGAAAAAACGTCGCGCCCGAGCCTGTCGGTACCCATCAGATACAGCGTTCCGCCTCCCGGAACGCCGAACAGTCTGAGATTGGTCGGAATGAGTCCGAGGAACTTGTGCGGAGCACCGCGGACAAAAAACTCAACAGGGTAACGAACCGACGTATCCGGCACGTACACGCGTTCAAACGTGGTTCGGTCGAGCTCGCCTTTCAAGCCGTACACGAAAGGGCGGAACGAAAAACCGTCATCCGAGATGAAACGAGGAATCTGCGGCGGCGCGAGAGGCTGCCTCATCCGCTGTGTCGCTCCGTACGGCGCGATGAACCCTGCGAACAGAGCGATACAATACATGATCAGAACGACAGTCGCGCCGGCTACCGCGAGTTTGTGCTCACGGAACTTCCACCACATTAACTTCCACGGCGGAGCGAGGAAGATCACCTCGTCCCCAGGGGTAACGCCATTCTCGGGCATCACCGATCCGTCGGCTTCTTTTGGAGTCATCTCATCACCCGACACAGACTTGCCCATCCCATATCCTCCCGTTCACTCAAGTTTCACTTTGTCGACCCGGCACGTCGCGATCAATCATATCGGATCCGCGGATCGAGCCACGCCAAAAGGATGTCCGAGAGCAAGACGCCGAACACCGTCATCACAGCGAGCATCAACACAAAACTCCCGGCGAGGTACATGTCTTGCGCCAACAAAGCGCGCAGGAGCAGAGGCCCCGTCGTCGGTAAGTTGAGCACGACCGAAACGATGATCTCGCCCGACACGATCTGCGGGAACACAAACCCGATACTGCTCACAAACGGGTTCAACGCGACGCGCACGGGGTACTTCAAGACCCGACGGGCTTTCGAAAGACCTTTCGCGGTCGCAGCCTCGACGTACGGTTTCTTGAGCTCGTCGAGCAGGTTGGCTCGCGTGATCCGGATGAGGCTCGCGGTGCCGGACGTGCCGACGATGATCAGCGGGATGATCAGGTGCTTGAGGAAATCGACGAACTTCCCGAAACTCCACGCCGCATCGGCGTACTCGGGCGAGAACAGTCCGCCCGCTCCGGTGCCGAAGTACTGACTCGCGATGTACATGAAGATGATCGCGAGAAGGAAGTTCGGCGTCGCGAGTCCTATAAACCCGAGAAATGTGAAGATGTAGTCCGGTAACGAGTACTGCTTCACCGCGGAGTAGATTCCGACCGGTAGCGCGATCGACCACGCGAAGAGCAGCGACCCGACGGAGATCACCATCGTAAGCAGCAGCCGCTCGCCAATCAACGCGCGAACCGGTTGCCCCCACTCAAATGAGTACCCGAAGTCACCACGCGACAGTATTCCCCAGATCCATCGGGAGTACTGAACGTACGCCGGACGATCGAGGCCGTATTGGCGACGCAGTGCTTCGATCAACTCGTGGTTGATCTCGGCCCCCTCTTCCATGAGGGTCGACATATACATCGTGAGGAAATCACCAGGCGGCAGTCGTATGATGATGAACGATATGATCGAGATCACGATCAACGTCGGGATGATGAACAACAACCGCCGCACGATATACGCTGTCACCCAGTTCTCCTTTTCGGCGCCTCATCGCTCGACGCACTCCGCAACAAATCGAGTTCGGTTTTCAATACGGACCGAGATCCCGTACCACACACGAAAGAACGGCCCGGGAGGGAAGGCCCGGGGCGCGTTCTCAGTCAAAAACTTATGTTTGGGTTCTCATCACAGCAGGCTACCCGGGTTAGTCGCGATAGTACCATGTTTCGGGATTCGCCATTTGCGCGTTTCCCAACGGTAGTGAGTATATGAGCTCTTCAGGCACGTTACCGAGCCTCGCGTTCAAGATCATCGGACGAACGTTCACTCCTGCGCCACCGATCAACCAGACGTTCTCCGCCTGCGACTCCAGGAGCTTCATCCCCGCATCGAAACGCTCATCCTCATCACTGGAGAACAGCGCAACGTCCGCCAAGTCCTGGAGGTCCTTAGCCCACTGCGGCGGTTCTTCGCCTCGGGATCCTCCCGAGGTAAACCACTCGGACCAGAAGCCCATGAGATAGCCACCGGCTCGCGGTACGAGGCGGCTGGCCATACCGCCCAGAGTCGTCTGGTGGATGTTGTTCCACTCGCCACCAAAGACCACAACCTCGTGTTCGTTGGCCGAGATCCGTTCCCCAAACAACGGTGCCGCCACCGTCTGCAGCACGACTTCCAGACCGATTTCGCGCCAGTACTCGACCGCGAGCTCGGCAGACTGAACCCAGTCGCGGTGCGCAGGATTAGCTTGCAGCGTGAACCGAACGCGTTGACCGTCGGGGCGCAGGCGGTACTGGCCTTGAGCGTCCCATCGTAGACCCATCTCGTCGAGAAGACGATTGGCCTCGTCGATGTCGTAATCTGCGTACGCGCGGGCGAACTCTTCGCGATAGAACGGTGACGGTGGAACGACGGTCGCCTGGCGCGGTTCGGCCAGTCCCAACCAGATCAACTCGACCATCTCTTCGCGGTCAAGCGCAAGCGACATCGCCTTGCGGAATCGGGCGTCCTGGAACAACTCTCGGAGTGCCGGATCCGGGTGCGCCAAATTCGGGTTGTACGACGCCCGCGCGCCCTGAGCCGTCGTCCAAAGGTACGGCTTGATGCCCGCGCTCTCGGCGTGCCGCGTGTAGAGTCCGAGGTTACCCGCGACGCCGACGTACAAGTCGAGTTCACCCGCGATGAGTTTTGCCTCCTGGACCTCAACGTTTCCGACCAACTCCGCGCGCACGTTATCGACGTACGGCAGCTGATTGCCGGCGGTGTCGACCTTCCAGAAGTACGGATTCCGCTCGAAATTCGCGACGTTTCCCTCACGGCGTACGACGACGTACGGAGACAAAGTCGGCGCGTTGACCCGCCGCTGTCCGTGCTGCGTGGCGAGCTTGCCCGCATAGTCCTGGAACAACTGCCACCACTGCTCGAACCCGTGCTCCTCAGTCAACGCACGCAAATCGGCTTCGGCCACGTAGTTGGGGTGGAATCGTTCGAGATAGTGCTTTGGAAGATACGCATCGACGACGTCACCGGTATTCGTAGCAAGCAGCGTGACCAAGAGCGGATTTGCTGCCGCGAATTGATACCGCACTGTGTAATCGTCGATCTTCTCGATTCGGACGACTTCATCACCGGGTCTCCAAAGCGCAGGAATACTTGGCGTCAATGCCTCGTTTAGAAGAACGTCTTCGTACCAGAACATGATGTCGTCGGCGGTGAACGGATGACCGTCCGACCACCGGAGCCCTTCGCGCAGGTACAGCGTCAACGTCTTCGCGTCGGAAGAGAAGTCCCAGCCCGCCGCGACGTGAGGAATCACATTTCCGTCCGGCCCTGTCTGCAGGAGCCGACTCAATCCGAGATTCCAGACCTCGTGCCACCACACGTTCACGCGTGTATAGGCAGTGCGGATCGTCCCGCCGTAGCTTCCAATCTCGTGAAGCGGCTCGACGACGAACGGCTCGTTCGGAAGCCGTTGTTCGAGCGGCGGAAGCTCTCCCTGTGCCACGCGCGCGGCGAGTATCGGAGATTCCCTGCCCGTCTCGACCGCCGCCGCGG
>PXBQ01000344.1 GCA_003566875.1 Spirochaetaceae bacterium
ACAAGCCCGATTTTTTCGCCGCTCTCGATTCCGAGCGTCACGTCTTCGAAGAGAGTGCCCCCGGCGACCGTGTACGCGACGTCGGTCAACGAAAATATGTTCATGTTTATTGTACCGTGGGATCCGACACGAGCTGCACCATCGGCCGTATTTTACCGACGCGAATCCGATCCGGCTACCCGTCAGAAATGGAGATCCGGCGCCGCGACGCGGTCCGACACGATTTGCATCAAACGACTTTCGGGGGATGAGTTTTCCGCGTATAATCGCCGGAACGGAGAGACCAAATGACACCGATAAACATGAGCAGCGATACTCAAACGCTCCCGACCGAGCGGATGTACGACGCGATGAGATCGGCGCCGCTCGGCGACGACATGCTGCGCGCGGATCCGACGGTCAACCGGCTCGAAGAGATAGCGGCCGAGAAGGTCGGGAAAGAGGCCGCGCTTTTTGTGCCGAGCGGCACGATGGGGAACCTCGTCGCGCTGATGGTCCACGCGAAACCCGGCGACGAAGTGCTGCTCGACGCGGAGTCGCATATCTACTACTACGAGGCGGGAAGCGTCGCGAGTGTCGCGGGTTTGATGCCGCGCGTCGTCGGGAGCCGGCGCGGCCGTCTCGACCCGGATCAGGTTGCAGCCGCCGTCCGCAAACGAGATCAACACTTTCCGGTTCCGCGCGTCTTGTGCCTCGAGAATACACACAACCGGAGCGGCGGTTGCATCGTGCCGGTTGAGCTCCAGAATCGCCTCGCGGCAGTCGCGCACGAACGCGGGCTCGCGGTCCACCTCGACGGCGCGCGTATCTTCGACGCGGCGGTTGCCACGGGCCTGCCCGCGGCCGCGTTCACCGAACACGTTGACTCCGTCATGTTCTGCCTCTCGAAGGGCCTGAGCTGCCCGGCCGGCTCGGTCATCGCCGGTACCGCGGCCTTCATCGAACAAGCGCGCCTCGTGCGGAAACGCCTCGGAGGCGCGATGAGACAAGCGGGCATCCTCGCCGCGTGTGGAGTCGTTGCGCTCGAAACGATGATCGAGAGGCTCGCCGAGGACCATACCCGCGCGCGTCGGCTCGCCGAGCAGATCTCGACGATCCCGGGCCTGTCGGTGGATCTGGAGTCGGTCCAAACGAACATGGTGTACGTCGATCACACGGGGACCGGACTGGACACCGACGAGGTCCTGACTCGGCTCGCGACCGCCGGTGTACTCGCGAGCGACCGTGCGCCGACACATATCCGGCTTGTCGCGAACCGGCACCACGGCGACGCGGAGATCACCGAGGCGGTCGAACGGATTCGGCGAGCAGTCTCGGACTAAAAATGGAGGCAGGGTTCTGAACGCAATAGTCACGGTAGTCGGCACCGACAAAGTCGGCATTATCGCCAAGGTCAGCGCATTTCTCGCCGAACGTTCGATCAACATCGAGGACATCAGCCAGACAGTGCTCTCGGGCAACTTCGTCATGATGATGATGGTCGATCTTGCCGGAAGCGCAAAACCGCTCGCGGTCGTGAAGGATGAACTCGCGGCGCTCGGTGATACGCTTGACGTCTCGATTAGTATGATGCACGAGCGGGTTTTCTCCGCGATGCACCGGCTGTAGGTGAAACGATGTTGTTCTCACCGTTCGAAATAAAAGAGACGGTCGATATGTTCCTCCGTCACAAGCTCGACGTGCGCGCGATCACGCTCGGCATTTCGCTTCTCGACTGCGCCGATTCATCGGGGGAGAAAACTCGCAGGAGGATGCGCGAAAAGCTCCTCCGGATCGCAGGCCGATTGGTCGCGGTCGGAAGAGAGGTCGAAACCGAGTACGGTGTCCCGATCATCAATAAACGCGTCTCGGTTACGCCGATCGCTCTGGTCGCCGCGGCGTCCGACGACGAGGATTACACGCCGTACGCGACGACTCTCGATGAAGTGGCCAAGGAACTCGGAATTGACTTTGTCGGCGGTTTTTCCGCGTTGGTCCAGAAAGGATACACGGTCGGCGATCGCCGCCTCATCGCGTCGATTCCTGAAGCTCTTGCGAACACCGAGCGCGTCTGCGGCTCGGTCAACGTCGCGAGCACGAGAAGTGGGATCAACATGGACGCCGTCCGCGAGATGGGCCGCACAATAAAACAAGCCGCGGAGCTCACGGCCGATCACGACGGGATCGCCTGCGCCAAACTGGTCGTGTTCTGCAACGCACCCGAGGACAACCCGTTTATGGCTGGGGCATTCCACGGTCCCGGTGAGCCCGACGCGGTGCTCAACGTCGGGGTCTCGGGTCCCGGCGTCGTGGCTGCCGCGCTCGACTCGATGCACGGAAGCGGCTTCGACGAGGTCGCCGAGGTAATCAAAAAAACAGCGTTCAAGATCACGCGGATGGGGCAGATTGTCGGAGAGGAGGCCGCGCGCCGACTCGGCGTACCGTTCGGAATTCTCGACCTTTCACTCGCTCCGACTCCGGAAGTCGGGGACTCCGTTGCAAGAATCCTCGAGAAACTCGGCCTCGAGGTTGCCGGGACGCACGGCACGACCGCCGCGTTGGCGCTGCTGACCGACATGATCAAAAAAGGCGGAGTGATGGCGTCGACACACGTCGGAGGGATGTCGGGTGCGTTCATCCCGGTGTCGGAGGACGAGGGGATGGTCGCCGCGGTTCGCTCCGGTGCGCTCACGCTCGACAAACTGGAGGCGATGACGTGCGTCTGTTCGGTCGGTCTCGACATGGTCGCGGTGCCCGGCGACGCGAGCGAATCGACGATATCCGCGATCATCGCCGACGAGATGGCGATCGGCATGGTGAACAACAAAACAACCGCGGTTAGGATCATCCCAGTGCCCGGGAAGAAACCGGGCGACTGGGCGGAGTTCGGCGGTCTTTTGGGCGGCGCACCGATTCTTCCGACTCATCGGTTCAGCAGCGAACGGTTCATCGCGCGCGGCGGCCGCATCCCGGCGCCGATCCACAGCTTCCGGAACTGATTTCCGAGTCGTCAGGACAAAATGGGGCGTCCAACGCCCCCGGAAAACTGGAGGTCACTCGGAAACGCGTAACCCCGTAAACGTGATGCTGCCCAAAGCGCGCAACGCGACGTTTGTGCCCGATCGGAGAAAACCTCGGTCGGTAAACGAAAACAGGTGCCTGCCGTTCATCGTGACTGTCAGCTCGTTGGTTGTACGGTCGGCGTGAACCTGGACACGATTGTTGGAACCGATCGACTCGGGAACCATCTGGGAGGCGACGAGAACCATATCGACATCGGAACTCGACCGGTACAACTGAACGTACGTGGCGTCGGTTTGGTATCTTTCGGGATCCCGCGTCACCCAGACAAGATACGAGCTGCCGTAACCGTATAACCACGGCCGCGTCGAGCCGGACGCGAGAAAATGCACACCGTACCCCCGCCAACCGGACCCGGTCGCGCGCGCCTCCAGCGTAACGAGTGTTTCATTTGCGCCGTGCTGCCCGGGAACGACAAACTTCGCGTACAGCTCGCCGGCGTCGGTCTGTGTCGTCTGCCTCGCGGTGGTCGTCCACGATCCACTCGCGGCGGTTCCCGCGGCGAACCCCGACAGCCGCTCGCGCGTCAGACGGTCATTCGCGGTCGCCCACGCGGGAGCCGTCTCCTCGGGGCGCCTCGCTACCGGCCGATCGGCAAGCCGAGCAACCTCGCGCTCTTTTTCACGCAGCATTCGTTCGGACTCCGACAGTTCATTTCGCAGAACCGCGATCTCGCGTTCGAGCTGATCGATCACGACGGCGTCCGGAGCGGCGCCGGGCGCGTCCATCCAGAGCGAGTGAACTGCAAGCTGTGTCGGGACGGCGGTCGGCGCGAGTATTCCACTGTACCGATCGTGGTCGATAATCACGTTGTTCAGCCGGATGCCGTCGGCAACCAACTCAGCGGTTACTCCTGAGAGATCGATCGACGAAGGAAGTCCCTCGTAGAAAAACTCAGGAACCGTGATGCGCACCGTGTCACCGCCGTCGTACTCGAGAACCGCCGTGTACGTCAGCCCCTCGTAGCGAATGCCCGTTACGTAGAACTCGACGGGTCCGTGGAACAGAATCGATGCGTCCGAGAGATCTACGCGTGTCGGATCGATCATCGCCGTATCGACGTCCTCGAGCGTGACAGTGATCTGAGCGAACGCAGCGCAGGCGACAAAAAAAGCCATGGCGATCGTCACCACTTTTCGAGACATGAGAATCCTCCTCGACTAGTATTTACAGATAGTGTAAACCCGGATTCAAATTTCCGAAAGGGCGATTTAGGCAGGCAGGGATGTAACCCGATGTGCCGACAACGTCACTATCTCGCGTTAATCACTCGGTCTCGATCGCGAACCGCGAACCGTCGGTCACTATGACTATCGTGCCGTGTCCGGCAGTCCCGTACAGATAAATATCACCGAGCGCTTCGATGCGCCGCATCACGACATCGTGAGGATGCCCGTACCGGTTTTCACGTCCGGCCTGATACACAGCGACTTTGGGGTTGACGGCTTTGAGAAATTCCGGCGAGCTCGAAGTCCTCGAACCGTGGTGCCCGAGTTGCAGCACCGTCGACGCGAGTTCGAGACCTAAGGAGATCATCTCGTTCTCGGCCTCGATCTCGGCGTCGCCGGTCAAAAGAACCGAGAACGCGCCGAACTGCGCGCGAACGACGATGTTCTTGTCGTGAAGGTGCCCCTCGTACTCCGCGGCGCTCCGTTCAGGGTGCAGGACGGTGATGACAAGCCGGCCGAACCGGACGGTCTCACCGCGCGACGGCTCGTGGTACGCGGCGCCGGACTCGAGAATCGCGTCGATGAATCGCTCAAACGTACGAGTCGTGTGCGTCTGTCCGTTGTACCAAACCTTACCGACGCGAGTGTTCCGCAGGATCGGGACGAACCCGCCGATATGGTCCGCGTGCGCGTGCGTCGCGATCGCGAGATCGACGGTATCGACGCCTATTTGTGTAAGGTACTCGTACGTCTCGGCGTACTGTCCGGCGTCGACCAGGACGCGCGCGTCGGGCGTCTCGAGCAGAACCGCACTTCCCTGCGCGACGTCGATGAAGTGCACGCGCAGGTACTCCGCGCCGAGCGTGCCGACCAGCAAGAGGCCGACGGCAAAAACGACGATCGCTCGTTTCATGGGGTTGATCTCCCGCGGAGCGTATCGAGTTTCGCTCGGATTACCTTTTTCCGCTGTTCGGTCGCGGCCCGATCGATCGCAAACCGTACCGAGTCCGACTCGGTGTCGCCGCCGGCGACGGGCGTCACGACGTGACCGTCGCGCGCGCCGCGCGGCAGCTGCACAGAAGGCACCTCGAGGAACCGTCCGTCGGGGTCCTCAAGCCGTGCGACTCCTGAATGTATCGAGTCGACGATGTAGCTCTTACTCACGATGCTGTCATCTTCGCCGAAATCACGTCACCTGTACACCGGCGAGTAGTTCTCCGGCGACGCTTTTGGCCGCTTCGAACGCGACCGGCCACATCAGGATCATCTCGCCGAACGACCGGATGACACGTGCGAGCTCGTCCTCGTCGCGCGGTCCGTCGGCCGGCAGCCGGAAGTCCGGCTTCTCGAGCTGCATTTTCGCGTACTCGATCGCCGCGATGCAGTCCTCCCCCCACTCCGCGGGTTGACCGGCGAACGCGTCGTACTGCGCTTCGAGCGCGGCGATGCGTCCGGCGAACGCGTGCGCGACGAGCTCGGCGAGATAAGCCCGAAACTCACCGCGCGGTCCGCCGGCGAGCCGGACGAGCCCCGAGCCGATCACGCGGTACTGATCGTCGCCCGAGCGAAACCCGACCCGGAGCGAGTTCACGAGAAGGATCAAAAGATCGTTGAGCCGTGGGTTCCACCGCACGAGCGCGTCGCGCTCCGGCTTGCGCGGATCGGCGGGTGCGTGGTGGACAGAAATCGACGGATACGCGGCGATCGCGGCCGGGTGAAGCGCGGAGAGACAAACGCTCCAGAGGCCGTCCTGATTCCGCCCGCGCGGCGAGAACGGAGGCAGCACCGATCGCGCGTCGAACGAAAC
>PXBQ01000013.1 GCA_003566875.1 Spirochaetaceae bacterium
AGCGCTCGAGATCGCCGAGGAGATCGAACGTCGCGCCTTGAAAATAGCGGTCGTCGGCATTCCGAAGACGATCGACAACGATCTCTCGTTCACCGAGAAGTCGTTCGGCTTCGAGACCGCGGTCGCGATCGCGACCGATTCGGTCGCGTGCGCGCATACCGAGGCACACTCGGCGCAGAACGGCGTCGGGCTCGTGAAGCTGATGGGCCGCGACTCGGGCTTCATCGCCGCGCACACCGCGCTCGCGAGTCACGAGGCCAATTTCGTCCTGATTCCCGAGGTTCCGTTCGATCTCGACGGAGATAACGGGCTGTTCACGCATCTCGAGAAACGTCTCGCGAGACGAAATCACGCGGCGATAATCGTCGCCGAGGGGGCTGGGCAGGAACTCATTGGCGACCGCGCGGGCGCGGACGCGTCGGGAAACAAGGCGTTCGGCGATATCGGCGTGTACCTCAAGAACGCGATATCCACGCATTTCCGGGAGCGGGGCATAGAAATCAACCTGAAATATATCGACCCGAGTTACATCATCCGGAGCGCGGTCGCGGTTCCGACCGACTCGGTGTACTGCTCTCGGCTTGGAAATCACGCGGCGCACGCGGCGATGGCCGGGAAGACAAGGATTTTGATCAGCCTCGTGAACAACACGTTTGTCCATTTGCCGATCGCAATCGCCGTCTCGACGCGGAATACCGTCGATCCGGAGGGAAGCCTCTGGCGCGACGTTCTCGAGTCGACTAACCAGCCGATCTCGATGAAGAATTGATCTTTATCCGGCGATACGGTTGACCGGGAGCCGGACCGGTTACCAGTGAAACCACGTTGATCGTTCGCCGCGATACGCGGCGAATCAAACTAAACAGGAGAGGAAGATGAAAAAAAGGTATGCGTTAATAGGGACGGGGAGCCGTAGCCGAATGTACGTCAACGCGGTGTGCAAGGACTACACCGATGTCGCCGAGCTTGTCGCGATAAACGATATCAACCCCACGCGGATGGAACGGATGAACGAGTACATCGGGTCAACGCTGAACAGCAAACGCGTCGCGACGTACGGGCCGCACCAGTTTGACCGGATGGTCGCCGAGACCAAACCCGACGCGGTGATCGTCACGTCGATGGACCGTACGCACCACCGGTATATCTGCCGCGCGATGGATCTCGGGTGTGACGTGATCACCGAGAAACCGATGACGATCGACGCGGAGAAATGTCAGCAGATTATAGACACCGTAGAGAGAACCGGGCGAGACTTGACCGTGACGTTCAACTATCGGTACTCACCTCGGGCGACACGCGTGAAAGAAGTGATAGCGGACGGGACGGTCGGGGATATCTTGAGTGTGCATTTCGAGTGGTTGCTCGATACAAAGCACGGTGCCGATTACTTTCGGCGTTGGCACCGCGACAAAGCCAATTCCGGAGGTCTGCTCGTGCATAAGGCGACGCATCACTTCGACTTGGTAAACTGGTGGCTCGGTACGGCTCCCGAGCGCGTGTTCGCGATGGGCAGACTCGCGTACTACGGACGGCGCAACGCCGAGGAACGCGGCGAGCAAGAGTTCTACTACCGGGGCACCGGCTCGCCGGTCGCGAAGAACGATCCGTTCGCGGTCGATCTCGCCTCCGACGAAAACCTCAAAGGTATGTACCTCGACGCGGAGAAACACGACGGATACCTTCGCGACCAGAGCGTGTTCGGCGACGGCATTTCGATCGAAGACACGATCGGGGTGCTCGTTCAGTACCGAAACAAGGCGATCATGTCGTACTCTCTCAACGCGCACTGCCCGTGGGAAGGGTTCCGCGTGATGTTCAACGGGACGAAAGGACGTCTCGAGTTTAACGTCGTCGAGAAGAGCTACGTCTCGGGATCTGCCGACGATATCAACCTGGCCGAGCAGCGTGAGTACGACGAGATGATCAAAGGCGCGGTCCCGATCATCTCGTTTCAGCCGCACTGGGGCAGGCGCGAAGAGATCACGTTTACCGAGGCGGTCGGCGGCCACGGCGGTGGTGATGTCCGTATGCTCGATCACATCTTCCGCGGCGCGACCGACGATCCACTCGGCCACGCGGCCGATTACGTGCAAGGTGCGTACAGCATTCTGACCGGAATTGCCGCGAATCGCGCGCTTGCAACCGAACAGCCGGTCGACGTCCGGACTCTTGTGAGACTGCCGAGGTAGGCTTCGGGCGGGCCTCCCGCGCGTGAGGTCCGCCCGTCTTTCGGTATCACGGTGTCGATACCAGACACAAAAAAACCGGTACTAAGTACCGGTTTTTGAATCTTAGTCGATATTATCTCCACGCATTACGCGTGGGCGACTATAGTTTTTCCTTTTCATCATGGAGCGCAGTGCTCTCGATGGTTGGTTCAAGGTGTGCCGGTAGATCCCGGCGAAACGCAACCGGTGGTTCCATGGTTCAACCTCCTGTCACTCCCTTTTCCGATGCCCTGCCGACTCTACGCGGCGGGCCCGATTACCTTTTTCCCTGTTTCCTACCTTAAATATACGCCCCTCTCGGCCGGTTGTCAAACAAAACGGATATCGAAAACCGTATATCGGCACGTCGCGCCGGGGAAATGCCGGCGCCGGTTACGCCGGGTTTTTCTGTGCGAACTCGGCCATGAACGCCGCGAGCGCGCGGACGCCGGAAATCGGCATCGCATTGTACAGCGACGCGCGACATCCACCGACGCTGCGGTGGCCGGGCAGACCGTTGAGACCCGCCGCAGTTGCCTCGGTGAGGAATTTTGCCTCGAGTTCCTCGGTGGGAAGCCGAAACACGACGTTCATCCGCGATCTCACCGCCGGGTCGACCGGGCAGCGGTAGTACACGTCACTCGAGTCGATCGCTTCGTACAGTACCTGCGCCTTTTCTTCGTTCGCGCGTTCGATCGCTTCGATCCCGCCGTTTTTTTTGATCCAGTGCAGTACAAGATTCATCGCGTAAATCGAGAAGACCGGAGGGGTGTTGTACAACGAGTTCCCGGTCGCGTGAGTCTTGTAGCTCAGGTACTCGGGCAGGTTCGACGGACATCGGTCGAGCATGTCGTCGCGGATGATCACGACAGTGACTCCCGCAGGTCCGAGATTCTTCTGGGCGCCCGCGTAAATCAGCGCGAAATTCTCGACCGGAATCGCTCGACTCATGATGTCGCTCGACATATCGATGCAGATCGGTAGCTTTTTGCCGTCGGGCCAGTCGTGCCACTGGATGCCGCCGATCGTTTCGTTTGACGTCATATGAAGATACGACGACTTCGAACTGATCGGAAGACTATCGGGTGTCGGCAAAGTCGTGTAGCGCGACGACTCCCCGTCCCAGATCACGGTCACGGGACCGACCTTCTTCGCATCTTTGAGCGCCTTTACCGCCCATGCCCCCGAGTTGATGAAGTCGCATCCTGCGTCTTCGCGCAGGAAGTTCATCGGAACCATTCCGAACTGCAAAGTCGCGCCGCCACCGAGCAAGAGGATCGAGTACTTATCCGGCACCGACAGGAGTTCCTTGATCAAGGCGATCGTCTCGCAGTGCACCGTATCGTACTCTTTGCTTCTGTGGCTCGCCTCGATCAACGACATCCCCATCCCGCGAAATTCGACGATCTCGTCCCTGATCTGCTCGAGAACCGGAACCGGGAGCGTAGATGGACCGGCGGAAAAATTGTGTACTCGTGCCATCGTGGTTTCCTTCTTGTTTCTTTGGATAGGCAAGCGTACCTGAACGAGGAATAAACGTCAAATACCGATTTATGGTATACTCCGACTCGGAGGAGTGATGCGGAGAGTGTTTATCGTGTCGGTCGTCGTGTTGTTCGCGTTGGTCGGGCCCGGAGCGCACGCGCAACTGCGTGTTCTTAAGGTCGACGGCGACGTACAGTACCACGCCGGCCGGCGCTGGACCGAAGCGCGGAGTGGTGACATAGTTCCACTCGAGTCGCGTATTCGAGTCGCCGACGGCTCCGGAGTCGTTCTTACCGACGATGACGTCGTACTCACGCTCGAACGTCCGGAGACGTTCATTCTTGCCGACGTGCTCGCTGTCGGGAAGATGCTTGCGAGTCCCGTGATTCGTGAGCTTGTCGTCGACCGGGCCGTTGAGGTGGCGTCGGAGATCGGCCGTGCGGTGTCGCGCGACGAGTACGATCTTGTCGCGGAGGCCGTGTCCCGGCTCGACGTGAGGAACGCCGCTACGTTCGCGGAGGAGTTCGTTGACCTCGTCGTGCGAGTCGGCGCCGAGGCGGGTGTCGACCGACGATTCGGAGGTAGTGTCGTGTTGTTTCGCGCGCTCGCTCTGCTTGCGGAAGCCGCGTACGCAGAGGCTCTCGACACGTTGCACCCATTACTAGACGACGATACTATCTCGACAGCCCAACGCCAGCGTGCGTTCGTCCTTTCGGCGATCTCGTTTCGTGGGATCGGTCACGTCGGTACCGCGGGTGAGTACCTGAGATACGCGGCCGAACTCGACCGCAACTCCAGCGAAGGGCGCGTCGCGCGCGAACTCCTCGCGATGTTTTTCTCCGCCGAGTAACCGCTCACTTCCGGCCGGGCGTACCGCAGAAGCGCGGCGAGTTGTTACCCGATACCTAACCGCGAAGCGTACGCTGAGAGCGTCGCGTCCATCTCGCCTTCCAGAACGGTTTTCGTGAGTTCCTTGCCGAGCTGAACGCCTTCCTGGTCGAAGCTGTTCACGTTCCAGACGAAGCCCTGAAACATAACTTTGTTCTCATAGTGAGCGAGGAGCGCCCCGAGAACCGACGGCGAGAGCCGGCCCGCGTACAGTACGCTCGACGGCCGTCCCCCCGCGAAACTCTTGTTCGGATTGTCGTCGGATTTTCCTCGGGCAAACGCGATGACCTGAGCCGCGAGATTCGCGTTGAGCTTGGTTTGGCTCGAAGATCCCGCAAAATCGATATCGGTGTCGAGCTGCGATTCGCGAAACCCGATGAACTGAAGCGGAACGATGTCGGTACCTTGGTGCAGGAGCTGGTAGAAGCTGTGCTGCCCGTTTGTGCCGGGTTCTCCAAACACGACCGGGCCGGTCGCGTATCGCACGGGTTCTCCGTCACGGTTGACACTCTTGCCGTTGCTCTCCATGTCGAGTTGCTGTAGATGCGCGGGGAATCGGCTCAAGGCCTGGCTGTACGGGAGCACCGCGGTCGTCGGGTATCCGAGCACGTTTCGCTCGTATACCCCGATCAGCGCGTCAAGAAGTGCGGGGTTCTTCAAGATGTCGGGCTCGAGCGCGTTCCGGTCCGCTGCGTGTGCTCCTCGCAGGAATTCCTGAAACACCTGCGGGCCGAACGCGATGCTCAACACGACCGCGCCGACCGCGCTCGAACTCGAGTATCGGCCGCCGATGAAGTCATCGATGAAAAACGACTCGAGATACGCGCCGCCTTTCGCCATCGGGCTGCTTTCAGACGTCACAGCGACGATGTGTTTTGTTGGATCGATTTTTTTTGCGTCGCTCTCCGAAATCAGCCGACGCACGAACGCTTCGTTGGCGAGCGTCTCCTGCGTCGTTCCACTTTTCGAGACGACGATGAACAGCGTGGTCTCGGGATTTACGCGGGCGACGACAGCGGCGGCATCGTCAGGGTCGACGTTCGAGATGAAGTGCGGAAGGAGGTGAGGTCGACCGTGTTCGGCGCGGTACCAGTTCTCCATCGCGATCGCGAGCGCTCGCGGGCCGAGATCTGACCCGCCGATCCCGATCTGGACGACGTCCGTGAAGCTCTTGCCGGTCGATCCGGTGATCTCAGCCGAGTGAATGCGGCGCGCGAACGACTTTACGCGGTCGAGCTGTTCCTGGTAAAACTCCTGGACGTTGCGCCCTTCGTGCGTGACCTGACGGCCGAGCCGACCGCGAGCGAGGTGGTGCAGCACCATCCGCCGCTCGCCCGTATTCATGATCTCACCGTCGGCTAACGCGCGATACTTCTCTATGACCGCCTGTTCGGACGCGAGCGCAGCCAAACCCGAGAGAATCGTCTCCTCGACGGCCTTTGCCGCA
>PXBQ01000320.1 GCA_003566875.1 Spirochaetaceae bacterium
TCGCGATCTCGAGACACTCGGACGAGCACGCGACGCGCCGGAACTCGTCGAGCATCCGGTCGACAACCGCGTCGATCGTATTCACAAAAAAGTCGAGTTGTTCGATCGTGATGACATCGGGTACGACGTCGATCGAGAGATACTTCCACCGCGCCGCGACCGATTCGTGATCGGCGTACCGCGCGAAGACGCGCCGGATTGCGTTCTCACCGATCGGTTCGCCCGGCTTGCCTGTTCGCGCGGCAATACACGATGCAACGACGGTTTTCTCGAACTCGGTGAAATCCGGCCATGCACCGAATATCTGCTCGAGCTCGGCGCGGCGTCGTTTCGCCGGTTCGGCGACCGCAGGATCGGCGGACGTCGCGGTTTGATCGAGCGTCCGCGCGCGTTCGTTTAAAATCGCGATGAAATCGTCGCGTCGGCCGGTCGCGCCTTCGACCGCTTTCCAGACGGCTGCGACGACGAGCGGATCGTACTTCTCACGGACGCGCTTCTCGACCCTCGGCTCCCCGATCTCGCGTTCGTCGCGCACCATCGTGAACTCGTGCGCGACCGGCAGCCCCGCTTGACCGCTTACGGCACCGTAGCGTGAGAGCAGCTCGACCAGGTTCGGCGCGACCAGACCCGGCGAACCGCCGGCGCGGCCGATACCCGGCATTACGGAACGGAGCATCACCTCGTGGAGCGAATCGCCGACCCGGTCGAAAGCTCTGATCCGATCGTGCCGCCACAGCCGGTCCTTCCCAGTAGTGATCTCGTTCTCGAATGCGCGCAATACTCCGCGGATCCCCGGTTTCCGCTCAATCACTTTGTCGCGGATCATGCGGAACGGGAAACGGGCGCCGGCCTCGGGCGCCGGCAGCCCGAGCGTTCCGGCGCTCGCCGACGCGGCTTCACGCTCGCGATCTTCCTCGACGTCGGGGAAGATTCGCGCCGGAATCGGATACGGATACTGCGGATGAAGACCGTCGTTCCCGGTCACCTCCGCGATGAACTTCAGCTGCGCCTCGTGCGACAGTCCCGCGACCACGCGCCCATGCCACCGATACGCGTACACTCCGCCGGTGTCTCGTACCGCTGCGACGAGCCGCGCGATATTCTCGGCCGCGACAGGGTCCATCAGACGCCGAAGGATCGCGGCGTAGTACTCGGCGAGATAAATGCCGCTGTTGGTCCGGACAAGCGTCCCAACGATCGCGAGATACGCCTTGACTTCCCGAACGAGGTCGTACACGGTCAGGCCCTTCTCTTGGCGTGCCATCATGCCGGTTTCGAACTCTTTGTACAGACCACCCTGGAATATGTCGGGCTCGGGTGCTCCGGGAGGGAAACTCGCGGCAAAGTCACCTTCGATCTCGGCGGCGCCGTGCAGGATCGCGATAAGCTGGATCAGATCGATTTTTCCGGATAGACGGTAGAGAAACGGGAAAACGTTCGAGCGGAGAAAGGTCAAAAAAAGCGGATTCTCGAGCACGAGCGCCGCCCACGCGTCCGAGTAGGCCTCGCGGAGCTCTTCGTCGTCGAGCACGACCGCGGGGAAACGCGATAGAGGTTTCCCGACGTACTTCACGAGAACGAGCTCGGTTCGAGCGCGGGTCGGTCCCAGTGTCGCCCTATGAAACGGGGGTTTCCCCTTGATTTCGATCAGGAAGTTCGCGATGCTCTCGAGCGCCCAGAAATTCCGTTCGCGCCATTTGCGCCAGTCACGGTCGAACGCCATTCGAGGCCGCACGACGTACCGTACAAAAGCTGCCGGTGATATCCGTGCTCGCGCGAGTTGGAGTAAGAGATAGATCACCGGCCGAACGGACTTGTTCGGACCGTTGAAGTTCTCGAGTGTCTCGAAAAGCGGTTTCATCTCGCCGACCGGATCAAGCCAGTACTTCGTTCCGTTCCGGCAGCACTCCTCGAAGAGTTTCGTCAAACCGAGTTTCTCGATCGGTTTGCGGATCTCGTCGAGTTCGACCGCGGCCCGAAACCGGCGACGATAGCCCGCGGGCAGCAGCGACTCGCGCGCGATTTTGCGAATCTCGCGGACACGGGGCGTGATCCGTCCGACATTCTTCGCGTCGCGCTCCTCGTCGGCCTCATCCTCGCCTTCGCGGGGGTCTATCTCCTCGTCGTTTATCTCCGCGGCGTCCGGGTCCGCCTCGGTAGGATCATCCCAGCGGATAAAATCGGCGTCCGACATACGTCCTCATTTGGGCTGATCGCCCATAACAGCGCGTAACAAACGCCACGATAGTACCACGGACGCGTGACCCGAGGGAACCGCAGCCGAACCGCGTGTTGAGCTTTGAACACCGCTACGGTAGTATCGCCTATGAACCCGATCGAGATTCTTCACGAGGACTCGTGCATCATCGTCGTAAACAAACGCCCGGGCGACCTCGTGGCGGAGTCGGGCGACGGGTCTGTCGTCGACGCCGTACGCGCGGTGCGGCCCAACCTCCGCGGTGATCTGCGCGTGACGCATCGAATCGATCGTCCCGCAAGCGGAGTGCTGATCCTCGCGCGAACAGTCGCCGCGTGTGAAGCGGTTAACGCGACGTTCCGCACCGGCGCTCCCGAAAAGCGTTACTGGGCGATCGTCGACGGCGAACCGCCGGCGGAATCGGCGGTGCTCACGCACCATCTCATGCACGAGTCACGGCGAAACGTGACGCGCGTGTTCGACGAACCCAGACGCGACACTCGCCCGGCGCGGCTGTCGTACATCGTTCTGGGGCGAACCGACCGATACGTGCTGCTCGAAGTCGTGCTGGACACCGGACGGACACATCAGATACGTGCACAACTCGCGCATCTCGCCCTCCATATCAAGGGCGATACGAAGTACGGCGCGAAACGCGGGAATCGCGGTGGCGGCATCTATCTTCACTGTCGCCGGATTACTCTTCCGACTCCACCCGACGGTACCGTGGCGACGTTCACCGCACATCCACCCGATGACCCACTCTGGGTCATGTTTCCTCGATAGAAACCTCGCGACCGGTCCGGGCGCTCTCGATCGCCGCGAACACCATCCTGATGCTGTGGATGTTGTCGCTACCGTCGGTTTCGGCCGGTCGCGCTGCGGCGCGCGCGGCAAACATCTCATCGAGACACCCATCGTGTCCGTCCCGGCCGGTCCACGTCGGCTCGGCTTCGACCCGCCGTACCGGACGCAGGAACTCGGTCGACGTACTGTCGGCGATTTCGGCGTACGGCGCGTCGGCGCCGTTCCAGATAGCCGTCCCGTGTTCGCCGACCGCGCGCCAGTACGACTCCCAACTAGTCGAAGCGCCTTCGGCGCACCACGACCCACGATACGAGAAAATCGATCCGTCGGACATCCGGAACGTACAGAACGCTGCGGCATTTCCGGCGTACCACGATCCGATGGGGTTGTGCTCGAGACAGTAAACCGAGACCGCGTTCGCCCCCGAGATGAACCGTGCTTGATCGAAAGTGTGAATCGCCATATCGAGCAGCAGAGGGCTCTGCATCGCGTCGCGAAACCCGCCGAAATGGGGACCAAGGAAGAAGTCGGCGGTCAGGATTCCGAGCCGGCCGATACCGTCGCGCTCCCGGTCTTCACCCGGTAACCGCCGACCAAGCACTAGAGACCGATACGCGCGGATGTTCGCGTTATACCGGCGGTTCTGCATCACCGCGTGAGATCGTCCTGAACTTCGCGCGGCATCCACGATCGCGCGCGCGGCGTCGAGCGAGTCGGCCATCGGCTTCTCCGCGAACACGTCGCACCCGGCCTCGAGCGCCGTGACCGCAACCTCGCGGTGCGCCGCCGGGATTGTGATGTCGCACACTATATCGGGTTGCACGGCGCCGAGAGCCTCGGCCAACGACTTGAAGACCGGCGCGCCGTTTCCAGTAGCGGCCGCGGCTTTCTCCGCGGCATCGACGACGGGATCGACAAAAGCGACGATCACGGTATCAGACCTCTCGGTCATGTGCCGCACCCACGTCCGCGACATACTCCCACACCCGACGATTATGACTCGTTGATTGCTGTCCGGTTGATTCTGCTGCATTCGCCGATCATAGTACGATTTGGAACGAAGCACAATTATCGATTTTCGTGCGCCATTCCCGTGCGATCACGAAAGGACGACGTCAAATCGTCGCGTCGTGATCGGCCGCGTCGCTGTCCGGCTCGTCCTGTCCCGGGACCATCGGCACGAACGACACATTGCACACAAATCGCGTCTCAAATCGACCGTACGAACGCCGAACGGTGACCAGGCGCTGCTCGTTTGCCCCGACCGGCGCGACGAGCACTCCGTCGGGCGCGAGCTGCGACAGGAGATCATCCGGAACACTCGGAGGCGCGGCCGTGAGCACGATAGCGTCGTACGGTGCGCCGACCGGATACCCTTTGTACCCGTCACCGACGACAAACGTTGTGTTGCTCACACCTATCGACTCGAGCACGCGACGCGCACGGTGCGACAACTCGGCGATTCGCTCGATCGTCACCACGCGTTCGGCGATGACCGAAAGGATCGCGGTCTGATATCCGCACCCGGTCCCGATCTCGAGCACCGAGCTTTCCGCGTCGAGCTCGCACAATTCGGTCATCAACGCGACGATATACGGCTGGGAGATCGTCTGTCCGTGTCCAATCGGCACGGGCGAGTCGTCGTACGCGCGCCGCTCGTCCCGCGCGGGCATAAACCTCTCGCGCGGTACAAACCGCATCGCTTCGAGCACGCGTCGGTCAGTGACTCCACGGCCGGCGATATCCCGTCCGACCATCTGCTCACGCCGAGATTTCATGTCGTCTTGGGGCTTGTAAATGCTCATACTCGTTTGATCGAGACCCGTCAGAGTCTCTATATAATTGTGTCACGTTTCTCACACCGATTCAAGGCATCGGCGCTGTTGCACAAGCACGATCGGAACGGTACGCTCGGGGCATGAACTCCGATTCTCCACACGTGCGTGTTGTGCTGGTTCACCCGGAAACCGGATCAAACGTCGGAGCGACGTGCAGAGCGATGAAGACGATGGGGCTGTCGGAGCTCGTCATCGTCGGCACGCCCGTCTGGGACGAGAAACAAGCGCGGGCGACGTCGGTTCACGCGTCGGACGTGTACGACTCGATTCGGTTCGTCGACACCGTTCACGACGCGCTCGCCGATACGGTGATCGCAGCGGGCGTCACACGGCGACGCGGTCGGTTTCGCAAGTATCGATCGTACGAACCCGAAGAGTTTGCCGCGTTGGTTCGCACGCGGACAGGTACGATCGGCGTCGTTTTCGGGAATGAGGAGCACGGTTTGACGGCAGAAGAGCTCGCCGCGTGCGACACGGCCGTGTCTATCCCTTCGTCTCCCGAGTTCCCGTCGCTGAACCTCTCGCACGCGGTGCAGATTGTCGCGTACGCGCTCTTTCGTGATGCGCACGCGCACGCCGACGAGGAGCAGCGACGGATCGACGCGTCACGAGAACACGTCGAGTCTGTCGTCGCGGCGTTCGCCGAGACCCTCGACGAGATTGGGGTTTTCTCGCTCGGCGACGCCGATGAAGTGAAGGTTTTCGTCCGGGACATCTATACTCGAGCAGGACTCGAGAAGCGAGAAAGCGAGCGGCTCGCGTCGATATACACAAAGATCAAGGGGATTTTTCATGCGACACGACAAAACCGTGAGTGATACCGTATGAGCGCGATTCAGGACTTATGGGTGTACCGTGGACGCTTCGTCGTGTGTAGCGCGATGGCGGTAACGGTAACGGTCTACAACATCGCACTCGCGACGCAAGCAATCCGGAACGTAATACGAGCCGGAACGGGGTGGGTCGCGGTCACCGGCCTGTTCCTCGCGCCGATCACGATCATTGCGGCGTTTCTTGCGGTCTGGGCGGGAATCGCGACTATTCGCAAAGGCATCCCGACGGATTCGGTTCTGCCGCGATTTCTCACCGTTGCCGGGCTGAACGGAATCGCGGTCGGCGCGATTTTCACGATACACACGTGGGCGATCGCCGCGATCCTGACGACGACGATGGAACGCGCGACAA
>PXBQ01000407.1 GCA_003566875.1 Spirochaetaceae bacterium
CGCTTATGCGCGAGTACGCCGATCGACCGGCGGACTTCATCGCCCGGATCGCGGGCGATACCGGGCGGACGGGCAAGGATCAATGGGAGTATCAGATGCAGTGTCGCGTGATCGACCGGATCGGCGTCGAGCGTATTCTGTTCGTCTCCGATGACCTTTCCCCCGAGTATCAGGCGATCGCTGCGGTAACCCCGGTCGCCGGGCAGGGTCGCGCCGCCGAACGCGCGCAGTCGGCGCTCGACCGGCTACTCGCCGAGCGGCCCGGCGCCTCGGTCGCGGTGATCCCGGACGGGCCGTACACGATGTTGCTGGAGTAGGACACGATGGAAACACGCCACCGAGTCGAGTTCGGCTCCGCCGGCGAGATGTCGTTCGTCGACGACGCGGTCGTGGATCTTGTCGTGACGTCACCTCCGTACCCGATGATCGAAATGTGGGACGCGGTGTTCTCGGCGCAAGATCCGGCGGTCGATGAAAAACTCGCCGCGGCCGACGGCGCGGGTGCGTTCGAGGCGATGCACCGCGTGCTCGACCGGGTATGGAAGCAGTGTGCCCGCGTAGTTCGGCCCGGCGGATTTCTCTGCATCAACATCGGCGACGCGACGCGGAAGCTCGGCGACGGCTTTCGGCTGTACACGAATCACTCGCGGATCACGTCGAAATGCGAAGCGCTCGGCTTCGAGAGCCTGCCCGCGGTCGTGTGGCGCAAACAGACGAACGCACCGAACAAGTTTATGGGCTCCGGGATGTTCCCGTCCGGCGCGTACGTGACGCTCGAACACGAGTACATCCTGATCCTTCGGAAAGGAGGAAAGCGGGTCTTCACGGCGACGGAAAAAGACCGAAGGCACCGCAGCGCGTTCTTCTGGGAGGAGCGGAACTCGTGGTTCTCCGACATCTGGGACTTCAAGGGAACGCGGCAGAAACTCGGGTTGTCCGACGCGCGCGCGCGGAGCGGCGCGTTTCCGTTCGAGCTCGCGTTTCGTTTGATCAACATGTACAGCATGCAGGAAGACACCGTGCTCGATCCGTTTCTCGGTACCGGTACGACGACGATCGCCGCGATCGCGGCGGATCGGAACTCGATCGGCGTCGAGATCGACGCGACGCTGCAACCGGTGATCCGCGACGCGGTCCTCGACGCGGCCGGAACGATCAACGACCGACAGCTCGAGAGGATCGCGCGCCACCGCGAGTTCGTCGAACAGTCGCGTTCCACGAACCGCGCGTTGGGTCATCAGAACGCGCCGCACGGTTTCCCGGTTGTTACCCGCCAAGAGCGCGATCTCACGATTCCGGTCGTGACCGAAATCACTGCGCTCGAGCCGTTTGGATTCCGCGCCTCGCACGAGCCGTACGACGGCCAAACGATCACTCCTGCGCTCGACGGCATCGACGCCGAAGTGACCGACGGTGACGGTACCGACGCCGCCGACGAGGTCGATCAGCTCGGCCTGCCGTTCGCCGAGTGATACGCGGAATCGGCGAATTGGTTTGACACGGCGGCGGTCGTTTTGCATACTAATGGCATGGAGGAACAATGGATTCAGATCTCATGAAAGCCCTCGTCGCACTCGGTGGGCTCTTGGCAGTCGGTTTTATCGTGATCCTTCTTGCAATGCCCGCGCCGGCCGTGCGTGCGGATGAGTACTACACCGGTACCGGAGAAGGGTACTACGGTGAGATCACCGTAGAGGTCGGAATAACGGACGGAACGATCGTTTCCGTGAACGTCACGGACCATGAAGATACGCCCGGGCTCGCCGACAATGCGATCGATGAAGTAGTCGCCAAGATCATCGACGCGCAGAACGCCGACGTCGACACTGTCAGCGGGGCTACGGCGACGAGCCGCGGCGTGATCGAAGCGACGAAAGAAGCGCTCGAGGCCGCCGGCCGGTAGGCAACTGTCCCCTCTACTACCCGAATGCTCTCGGCAACCGGCGACGTCGGTTACCGGGACTCTCCGGGCAGCACCAATCCCATGATTCGTTTCATCTCGGCGAGCTTTGGAACCGAGACGGCCGCTGCCTGTTCCGCGCCGATCGCTAAGAGCCGATCGAGTTCGGCCGGGTCTTCCATCAGGGTCTTGTAGCGTTCGCGGATCGGGTTCACCATCTCGATCACGACCTCCGCGACGCGCACCTTCAGGTCGCCGTATCCGCGCGCATCGGCAAAGTCGTGCTCGACCTCTTCCGGCGTCTTGTTCGTGACCGCTTTGTAAATCTCGAGCAGGTTGTTGACGCCCGCGCGTTCGGGGTTGTCGGAGAACCGGATCTCGCGCCCCGAGTCGGTCACCGCGCGCTTGAAGACGTACATGATCTCATCGGGTTCGTCGAGCAGGCGAACCGCGTGTCCGCGGACATGCGCGTATGTTTTGGCCATCTTTGCGGTCGGGTCATCGAGTCCCATCACGCGCGCGGCCGAGTTCGGAATGACCGGTTCCGGCACGACGAAGAACTCCTGCTCGTAGAGATGATTGAACCTCTGCGCGATGTCGCGCGACAGCTCGACGTGCTGTTTTTGATCCTCGCCGACCGGGACTTCGTGCGCGTCGTACAGAATAATATCTGCCGCCTGCAGCACGGGATAATCGAGCAGCGCCGCCGAGATCGTCTCCTGCTGCACGGACTTGTCCTTGAACTGAGTCATCCGTTGCAGCCATCCGATCGGCGTGACGCAGTTCAGAAGCCAACAGCCTTCGGCGTGTGCGGCGACGTGGCTCTGAATGAAGAGCGTCGAAGCCGCCGGATCGATGCCGGACGCCAACAGAATCGCTGCGAGCGACCTCGTCTGACGGCGCAACTCGTCGGGATCCTGTTTCACCGTGAGACTGTGGAGATCGACGATGCAGAAGAAATTTTCCTTCTCTTTTTGGTGCGTGACCCAGTTTCGTACGGCGCCGAGGTAGTTGCCGATGTGAATGTTGCCGGTCGGTTGGATGCCGCTAAAAACTCGCTTCTTGGAACTTTGTTCTGGACTCATGACGAAGAATATGCCGTGTCGGCGCGATGCAATCAAGGGGTTGTGCGCACGTCGGCGATTTTGGCGTCCGCTGCGTGCGCCCAGCGACAGACCCGGCGCTCGACCGTGTCGATCGCCGCGAACAAAACGAACCCGATGAGACCTAAGGTCACGATCCCCGAAAGCATCTCGGCGTACGAAACGCGCATCCAGCTCTCGACGATGAACGCGCCGAGTCCGCGGTCGGTAAAGAACGTCTCGGCGAAAAAAAGCACGGCCAGGCCGGTTCCGGTCCCGATCCGGATGCTCGTGAGCAGTTGTGGCAGGATAGCCGGCAGCAACACGAATCGGACCGCCTGCCGGCGCGTGCCGCCGAGCGACAGAAATGCCACGATGTATCCGGCGGGGATCGCGCGCGACGCGTCGCGAACCGCGACCAGGATCTGAAAAAAAAGCACCATCACGACGATCAAAATACGCGCGGTTTCGCCGATGCCGACTACCAGAAACACCAGCGGGAGCAGCGCGATTTTTGGCACGGGGTAGAGCAGATACGCGGTTGGAGCTATGACGCGGTCGACACGACGCGATCGTCCCATCGCAAGACCGAGTGGAACGGCCAAAACTACCGAGAGTATCAGCGCGACGATCACGCGCGCCAGACTCGCACCGGCGTGCGCGGCGAGCCTCGGTGCGATCTCCAGTGTGCGAAGCGCAACCGCGCCCGGGCCGGGAAAGACCGGCGAGTCGAGCGCGATCGATCCGATCCACCACAACGCGAGAATCGTCGCTGCTCCGGTCGCGAAAGACGCGGCTCTACGCACGGACACGCTCCTCGAACACGGCGCGCACCCGGCGCACGGCTTCGAAGTAGCGCTCGGAGGTGCGGCTGTGATCGTTATCCGCGACCGTGTTCTCGATGATCTCGAGTCGCGCCGGGCTGCCGTACATCACTGCGATCGACGAGCCGAGCAAGACGGCCTCGTCGATGCTGTGCGTCACGAGAATCGCCGCTACGGGATTCTTCCGTAACAGCGCGCGGAGCATATCCTGGAGCGTCTCCCGACTCAACGCGTCGAGAGCCGAGAACGGTTCGTCCATCAACAACACGTCCGGGTCGAGCGCCCACGTACGGGCGATCGCGACTCGCTGCCGCTCTCCTCCGGATAGCGTCGTGACGTATCTCGTCCCGGCCCCGGCCATCCCGACCGCCGCGAGCGCGTCGCGCGCGCGTTCTCTGCGTTCGCCTCTGTCCACACCGTGCAGCCTGAGCCCGAGTTCGACGTTCTCGGAAACCGTGAACCACGGGAACAACCCGTACTCCTGAAGCACAAGCCCTACCCTCCGATCACCCCGGAGGACCGGGACTCGGTCGATCGTCGATCGGCCCGACGCCGGCTCGATCAACCCGGCGGCCGCGTAGAGAAGCGACGTCTTACCGCAACCCGACGGCCCGAGAACCGTGAGCGTCTTGCCGCGTTCGACCGACACCGTCACGTCCGAGAATACCGTCTTTTCACCGTACGCGACCGAACACGTCTCAAGCTCGATCATTTCGTTCGTCCCCGGCACTCACCACGGCGTCGGCTCAGCGACGATCGAGCCGAACGGCGGAGCGTTCCGGATCAGACCTTTCCCCGCCATCCACGCCACCACGTCGTCGTACTCCGCGCGCGTGGGAAGCCGAGTCCGTTGAAATCGTGGGATCGTCATCGTGTCGCGTACGATCGTGGGAAACCCCGCACGAGCGACGATAACGTCGCGGAATCGATCCGGGTCGGCGTTTATCGCGTCGACCGCGCGGTTGTACGCGCGGTGGAAAGAGCCGATCGCGTCGGCCTTCTCGGCGAGCGCGCGCGGCGTGAACACGAGCACGCCCGGGGTCTCGGCCAAAACCGACGTATCGGCGATCAGATGTGCTCCGCGACTCAACGCGACCTGTGTCATCGGTTCGGGCAGCACGGCAGCGTCGAGCCGCCCCGCGACGACCATCTCCATCCGCGTCGGGACCTGAAGCGTCGTCACCGGTGAGATCTTCCCGACATCGGCTCCGAGCCGTTCGAGGAGCCGCTCGAGCGAGTAGAAGATGATGCTGTCGGTCAGGAGCCCGACCGAGACCGATCGGGTCGAGCTCGCGTTCCAGTCGTTGACGGTCTTGACCGCGGCTCGCGGTGCCGCGACCAACGCGAACAACCCGTCGGTGACCGTCGTGACGCGAACCGCGAAACCGCCGATCGACGCGTTGATCGCGTTGATGAGGTCCGAGATACTTCCGTCGATCCTCCCGGTTTGCAGCGCGGTCTCACGGTACAGCTGATTATGGAACATCTCGAGCTCGACCGAGACTCCTTCCGCGGCGAAAAACCCTTCGCTCTCGGCGACGATGAGCGGAATCGAGTTCACCGCGGGCATCATGCCGACGCGCAGATCGGGTTCGGCGTACGCCGACACCGAGATACAGCCGAGAACAAGCAAAAAAAAGACCACAAGACGTTTCATCATGCCTCCTGTCGTGAACCGAGCGGAATTCCGGTTCAGTATACCGAATCGAGGGTTTCATCCGAAGAACGCGCGCCACCCGAAGAAGACCAAAAGGCCGCAGAGGATCGTCGGAAGCAGTCGTCCCGTGAGCCGTGACACGACGACCGCCGCGATCCCTGCCGGAAGATACGCGTTCGCCGGGCCCAAATCGAGCGTTCCGCGCGGCATCAAGAGCGCCGGTGCGATAATCGCGGTCAAAACCGCGATCGGGACGAAGCGTAACGCTGCGAGTAGGCGTTCCGGGAGCTCGACGCGACCGGCCCAGACGAGCGGCAGGTACCGCGTCAGAAACGTCACGAGCGACATCCCGACGACGATCACGATCTCCGATTTACTCATCGTGCTGCCCAGTGCGATGCCCGCCTCCCGTGAACGACTCGGCGACGACGCCCGCGGCGATTCCCGCCACCGCCGCGACGATGATTCCGATCTGGTTCGGGAGCCCCACCGTGAAGAGAGCCACGACGAACGACACCGCGAGACACACCGTCGCGGCGCGGCCTTTCACGAGCGGAA
>PXBQ01000096.1 GCA_003566875.1 Spirochaetaceae bacterium
ACGTCTTTTTCAATCGGCTCACGAGTTCCGACTTGGTCGAAAGCGACTTCGGTAGGTCTTTGATCTCGGCTTGGATCTGGAACTTCCGTGCAAGAACCTCCTGTAGCGCCTTCAATTTTTCGATAACGTCTTGAATCATACTCACTCCTTGTGCGGCGCTCAGGCCGTGGGTCACTTATGTCATCGGCATCGCCGGAAACCGGATAGATTCGCTATTAATCACATCAATCGAGTCACGTCAATCAATTATCGAGGTAGTCCTTCAGGCGCCGGCTCCTCTTGGGGTGTCGAAGTCTTCTCAACGCCTTGGCTTCGATCTGCCGGATCCGCTCGCGCGTGACGTTGAAGTACAAACCGACCTCTTCGAGCGTGAGCGAGTATCCGTCCTCAAGACCGAATCGCATCTTCAGGACCTCCTGCTCACGCGCGGGTAACGTCGATAGAACGCCGCGCAACTGCTCCTGAAGAATCGTGAACGCGGTCTGGTGCGCCGGGTTCTCGACGTCCTTATCCTCGATGAAATCGCCTAGCAACGAGTCTTCTTCTTCACCGATCGGCGTTTCGAGCGATATCGGCTCGCGCGCTACATTCTTCACCGACTTCACGCGGGCGACCGACCACCCAAGTCTCGATGCGATCTCCTCGTCGTTCGGCTCACGGCCGAGAACCTGCATCAACTGGCGCGATTCCCGAACCACCTTGTTAATCTGTTCTATCATGTGAACCGGAACGCGAATTGTCCGCGCTTGGTCGGATATAGACCGAGTAATCGCCTGGCGAATCCACCACGTCGCGTACGTTGAAAACTTGTATCCTTTTCTATACTCGAACTTCTCGACGGCTTTGATCAAGCCGATATTCCCCTCTTGCACGAGATCAAAGAAGTGCAACCCACGGTTGGTGTATTTTTTGGCAATGCTGACAACGAGCCGCAAGTTGGCCTTGATTAGCCGATCCTTGGCGTTCTGCATCATGATCTTGCCGCGCGTGATCTCTTCGGACATCTCGAGTATTTCGTCGATTGCGTTCTCGAACTCGACCTCAAAGCCTTTTAGCTTTTTCTCGGTGACCTGAATCTGCCGTATTTTTTCCTTAATCTGATCAGCGGATAATCCCAGCGAACTCTCAATCTTGTGACGATCGGCGGTAATTGCAAGTCCGCGACCAAGACTCCGCAGCTCCCTCATATTGGATACTTTGAGACGCTTCTCGATTCTTTCTTGCTCTTTTCGGTACTTGATTATTTTTTTGGCCGACCCCATGAACTTTTCCGAGAGAAGAAGGATCTCCTCTTGAAGGATATTGATTTGGCCCAAGCCCTTCACCAACTCCTGCCGCCGCCGCGTCAAGGTCGAATCGGTCAGGATATCGCCACCGCGCGTAATTACCTTTTTCTTGAGATCCATGTACATCTTGAGATCCGGGATATGCTCCCGTAACGGATCTCGATAATACCCGGCCAGTCTTCGTCGTTCGGCAAGGTACTCGGAAATTTCCTTTTTCGAAAGATTCAGTTCCTTCGGATCCTTGCGCGAAAAGGCCCGTTGCGCGAGCAGGTAGAATTCCGGAATCAAGACCCCGGAATGTTTAATCACCTGCTTAATTATATTCTCACCCTCCTCCATCTTCTTTGACAGTTCTACCTCTTGTTCGGCGGTTAACAGGTTTTCTTTGCCGATCTCGCGAAGATAGAGGCGGATGGGATCGTCGATCGCGGACTCTTTTCCGTCGCCGAGCACAACTTTCTTTTTTCGTTCGGGCGCCTTGACCGGTTCCGCGACGGTATCGGCGGATACATCCTCATCTTCGAGCGTTACGTTGTACGTTGAAAGAATGGTGATCACCTCCTCGATCTTCTCGGTATTGACGACATGGTCGGGAAGAAAGTCATTGACCTCGTCAAAGCTGATCGTTCGTTTTTTCTTCGCGTAATCGATCAGACGCAACATAGCCGGGTCGTTTTTCAGTTCAATCATGCGCGATCACCTTCAATCTCTTGAGTTCCATATCGATATCAATTTTGTCCTGAAGCAGTTTTTCGATTTCAATTCTCCCGTCACTATCGGATCGTGCTCTACGCAGTTGAGCGTCTACCTTCTTCTGCTTCCGTTCGAGGCTTTCGCGACGGACCCACTTGACCGCATCCTCGATCAACTGTTTCGCATTCACTGAGTACTCGTCAGACGACGACTTCCGAAGCACCAGTTCGCGTGTCTCCGGTTCGTCGATCCTCTCGAGCAAGCGGTCGAGCGAGTTGTCCTGCCGTCGGAAACACTCCTCAAGCGCGATGAATACATCACGCGAACGCCGATCCTCGAGATCGGCGCACTCGATCCGGCTCCGCACGTACGGAAAAAACTCTCGGTTCACCGCGGTCGCGAGCATGAGGAAAAGGTCATGGTTTATGTTCGATTCGTCTGCCTTTGTGTTTGCCTTCGCCTGACTTTCCCTTGCGTTTTCTGAAGTTCCGCGCCTCCTCTTCCGGAAGTCGTGCATCACCGCCTCAGGATTCACACCGAGGAGATCGGCAACCACAGTCAAACTCCCTTCTCGTTTGACTTCAGAATCCATTACATTAATATAAGGGAAAACGGCATCAAATACAAACGCCTTCCCGTCGGGTGACGCGATGTCGGTACGAGACGCGGCGTCGTTTACGAGAAATTCCAGCGTATTTATAGTATATGTGCAGTGTTTCTTCAACTCATCCGGCCCGCTTTTTTTCATTATGTCGGCCGGATCGTCACCACGAGGGAGTAGACAGACGCGCGTCTCTATTCCGACCTTTTCGAGAAGCACGGCCGCGCGCGACGTTGCCCTCGCGCCGGCCGAATCCGAATCGAAAACGAGCACTACGGTCCCGGCGAACCGACGAAGCAGCTGCACGTGTGTTTCCGTGAGCGCGGTACCGAGCGGCGCAACCGAATTGAGCAGCCCCGATTGCCACATCGCGAGAACGTCAAGGTATCCCTCGACGACAAAAACCGTGTCATTTCTCCGGATTTCGTGGCGTGCCTGAAACAAACCGAACATCTGCCGGCTCTTCGAGTAGAGTTCCGTCTCCGGCGAGTTGATGTACTTCGGCGCCTCGGGGTTCATCGCGCGGCCCCCAAAAGCTATACATTCGCCGCGCGCCGAGTAGATAGGAAACATGATTCGATCGTAAAATAGCGCCCGCCCCGGGTAGTTGCGTGAAAAAAGGCCCGATGTCGCGAGAAACTCGTGCGTATAGCCTTTTTTCCCCAGAAACGACGCGAGCCATCCGGGATTTCTCGGCGCATACCCGACCTGAAACTCGGAGAGAGTCGTATCAGTGAAGCCACGCCCCTCGAGATACTGCCGCGCCGGCGCGGCACTCGCGGAGTTCCGTAGTATATGCGAGAAGCTCCCGGTTACCCGTGCATACAACTCGATTAAGGCTTTCCGGTGCGCCGCCTTTCCGTCGTCAGGTTCTGCCTCGACCGCGACACCGTACTTCTCACCGAGATGCGCCGCCGCCTCCGGGAACGTCATTTTCTCTATTTCCATCACGAAAGTGAAGACGCTGCCACCCTTGCCGCATCCAAAACAGTAAAACGTCCCGTTAGCTGGGTTGACTTTGAACGAAGGAGTTTTTTCGGTATGAAACGGGCACAGCCCTTTGAGCCGTGACCCGTCTTTTCGAAGAGTGACATACGAACCGACAACCTCGGTTATGTCGGCTCGTCGAGAAATTTCGTCGATGACGCTGTCAGGGATCCTCATCTTATCAAGATGAACTCCACTCGCCTATTTTGCCAACGATTCTCGATATCCGTATGTGGTACGATCGGCACCGATCCACCTTTCCCCTCGATCGAGATCCGCGACGCCGAAATCCCACGCTCAACCAGTGCATCCTTCACACTCTGCGCGCGATTCCGCGACAACGGTACTCGAACGTCGCGATCCTCCTGTTCGGTACCCGAGACGTTGACGGCGTGCCCCTCGACGAGAATGCGGTACTGGTCGTACCGAGTGAAGATCTCGGCGAGTCTGTTCATGACCTCAAGATTCTTCGCTCCGGTCGGCGTCGTCGAGTCCAAAACCAGAGCGGCACTCTCCGGAAGGAAGTTGATGTTCGATATCTGCACTTTGAGCCGATCGCCGTCGCGCACAACGAGAATATCAACGGGGATGACCCCGGAAACACTTCTCCGGTTTCCGAGTACGTCGACAACCTCAAGGGCGTACGGGTAGTCCTCGGCCGAGCGGACGAGTTCACCGTCGATCGCGCGACCGTCCCAGGTGATCACCGATGCGGGTCGGCCGCGCCCCGAGAACTCGGTGAAGTATCCGCCACGCTGGTCGCGTATCTCCATCCGCCACGCCTGAATCTCGCTTCGGTTGTCAATCGCGATCGAGATCGCCAATTCGTCGTCGACGCCGTCGCCATCGGGCGAAAACGGAACCGGGTCGAGTGAAACCCGTACATCGGGCGGAGAAACGTCGAGCAGAAATCTCGACGTTGTCGCCACGGGCCTGTTCCCTTTCTCGTAATTTACTTCAAATTCCGCGGTGTAGTAGCCTTCGCGGACTCTGCCCGTCGTTCCGCGACCGTCCCAGGTGATCTGTGACCGCGGCTGCAGCTCCTCGCCCGTGTACATTCGTTCGACCGTTCCCGATTCGTGCCTGATCCGTAACACCCACCGATCGATACCGTCGACAACATTCGCAAAAGTCGTGATTCCAACCGTATCGAACAACCCGTTTCCGTTCGGTGCGAACCCCGACGCGTCGACCGTCACGAAGACCGGGGTCGGCCGCGTATCGACGCGAATCCCTTCGATGGTTTCGACGGTCCGGTTTCCTGCACGGTCGGTTGCGTACACATCGTACCGGTATTCGCCGTCGGGGACGAGGTTCCCCGCGTCGTCGGTTCCGTCCCACGTGAAGTCTTCCACCTCGCCCGGCCACACGAAACGCCTCACAACAGTGCCGGTCTCGACCCTCGTGATCGTTCCTTCCCAGGCGCTCTCCGAGCTCGACTGCTGCGAAACGCGAATCGTGTCGCGTCGTCCGTCACCGTCGGGTGAGAACAACGTGTAGGGTGTCGAGACTCGGATACTCGGGAATTCGGTATCGAGACTAAAGGCCGCGGTTCTCGCGGATGACTCGCTCGCGTTGCGGTACGTAACCGAAATCCGCGCACGATAAACACCGTCAGGAAGCCGACGTCCGAGTCCATCAAGTCCATCCCAAGTAACGGTCGCAGGCACCGGACCGCTGCCCCGAACGGTACGTGCGACATCGTCGTTTTCGTCGATCACCTCAAAGCTGTACGACACGACGTCCGAATTCCTTTGAATTTGTGGAAAAAACCGGATCCGGTCGCGCACACCCGAGGCGTTCGGGGAAAAAGCATCAAATTCGGCGGTTATCAACGCCTCGGCCGCTTCGGTGTCGAGTACGAACGCGATCGGTCGCGCCCGTCCGGTGTTCCCCGCGCGGTCGGTCGATTCCAGATTGTACACGTAAGACCCGTCAGCGGCCAAACGGCCGTCATCACGTTGTCCGTTCCATCGATGAGCGATATCGGCCGTCCCCGGCCACCGAAATTCACGTATCGTCTCACCGGCGGTCGTCTCGACTCGTCCAACCCATTCATCCTGCAAACTCGTTTCCTGGAAGAAAGTGATGAAATCTCTTACGCCGTCGCCGTTGGGTGAAAAAATCGTGTAATCGACGCGAACATCCGCGTTTGGCGGCGTAAGGTCAAGAATCACGTCCGGAGATACCACACGCGGAGAATTTCCGTTTCGGTACAAGACGTTCAGGGCGGCATTGTACCGGCCCTCGGGCAAAACCCGCCCGTCGTCACCGCGCCCGTTGAAGACGACCTCGGTCGGAGGATGGTCGCGGCCGGAGATCGTCCGCACGGCGACACCGGAAGGAGTTTGAAACACCAACTCCCAATTCATCACGCCCGAGGCCGTCGGAACATCGAGGTAGAACGAAACACTGTCACGAACACCGTTTCCGTTCGGTGAAAAAAAA
>PXBQ01000139.1 GCA_003566875.1 Spirochaetaceae bacterium
AGCGCCGATCACATCATCCTCGCGATGCTCGCCGAAAAAAACCGGCTCTCGGCGTTCCTCAAGGCGAAAGGGTTCGACCGTGGCGAGATCCTCGCCGCGATGCAGTCGATCCGGGGCACGCAACGCGTGACCGACGAGGACGCCGAAGACAAGTACCAGGTTCTCGAGAAGTACTGCAAGGACCTGACGGCGCTCGCGAAGCGCGAGAAACTCGATCCCGTGATCGGGCGCGACGAGGAGATCCGGCGAATCATGCAGGTGCTGTCGCGCCGAACCAAAAATAACCCGGTCTTGATCGGCGATCCGGGCGTCGGTAAAACCGCGATCGTCGAGGGCCTCGCGCGCCGGATCGTCTCGGGCGATGTGCCGGACTCGCTCAAAAACAAACGCATCCTCTCGCTCGACCTCGGGTCTCTCATCGCCGGAACCAAGTTTCGCGGAGAGTTCGAGGAACGGCTCAAAGCGGTCATCCAAGAGATCGGCGCGTCCGACGGGGAAGTGATCCTGTTCATCGACGAGCTGCACACTCTCGTCGGCGCGGGCGCGGCCGAAGGCGCGATGGACGCGTCGAATCTCCTGAAGCCCGCGCTCGCGCGTGGAGAGCTCCGCGCGATCGGCGCGACGACGCTCGACGAGTACCGCAAGCACATCGAAAAGGACGCGGCGCTCGAGCGACGCTTCCAGACCGTGTTCACCGACGAGCCGTCGGTCGAGAACACGGTCGCGATTCTGCGCGGACTCAAGGAACGATACGAAGTGCACCACGGGGTGCGGATCACCGACGAGGCGTTGATCGCCGCGGCGACGTTGTCCGACCGGTACATCACCGCGCGTTTTCTGCCCGACAAGGCGATCGACCTCGTCGACGAGGCGGCGAGTCGGCTCAAGATCGAGATCGAGTCGCAGCCGACCGAACTCGATCAGCTCGAACGGAAAATCCTGCAGCTCACGATCGAGCGGCAGGCGCTGCAGAACGAGAACGACACGGCTTCCAAGGAGAGGCTCTCAAATCTTGAGGGCGAGCTGCGCGACTTGACCGCGCACCGCGACGCGATGAGGATGCAGTGGCAAAACGAAAAAAAGACGATCGACGAGATCCGCGAACTGAAACAGAGAATCGAGAACCTCGCGATCGAGGAGCTTACGTTCGAGCGTGAGGGAAACCTGACCAAAGCAGCCGAGATCAAACACGGCCTTCTGCCGAACGCCGAGCGCGCACTCGCCGAGAAAACCGAGAAGATTGACGAGCTGCAGGAAACCTCGCGGCTGTTGCGCGAGGAGGTTTCCGAGGAAGACATCGCGCGCGTCGTCTCGGCGTGGACCGGGATTCCGGTTACAAAGATGCTGCAGTCGGACATGGCGAAACTGCTCGATCTCGAGGGCATCTTGCGCCGTCGGGTGCTCGGTCAAGAACACGCGATCGCGTCGGTATCGGACGCGATCAGGCGCAACAAGAGCGGCCTCTCGGACATCAACCGGCCGACCGGAGTGTTCATGTTCATCGGGCCCACCGGCGTCGGGAAGACCGAACTCGCAAAGACTCTCGCCGAGTTTCTGTTCAACGACGAACACGCGCTCACTCGCATTGATATGAGCGAGTACATGGAGAAACACGCCGTGTCGCGGTTGATCGGCGCGCCTCCCGGATACGTCGGGTATGACCAGGGCGGCCAGTTGACCGAAGCGGTTCGACGGCGACCGTACTCGGTGATTCTGTTCGACGAGATCGAGAAAGCGCACCCGGACGTGTACAACGTGCTGCTGCAGCTGCTCGACGAAGGCAGGCTCACCGACGGGCAGGGGCGTGTCGTCGACTTCCGGAACGCGATCATCATTATGACGAGCAACGTCGGAAGCGACATGATCCTCACTGCCGATGACGTCGCCCACGTGCGCGACAAGATCCAGGCGATGCTGCACGCGACGTTCAAGCCGGAGTTTCTGAACCGGATCGATGAGGTTATTACGTTCAACCGGCTCGGGCGCGACGAGATCCGGAAGATCGTGGAGCTCGAAATCGACCGACTGCGCGAGCGGCTCTCTGAGAGGAAAATCACGCTCGTCGTCGACGACGCGGCGTTCGATCTGCTCGCGGAGCTCGGCTACGACCCGTCGTTCGGCGCGCGCCCGCTGAAGAGAACCGTACAGCATCGTGTTCAAAATCCTCTCGCGAAAAGAATACTGGCCGGGGAGTACACCGACGGATCGTCCGTCACGGTTTCGCGCGACGGCGACGAGATCGTGTTCGCATAACGACCGGCGTGCGCGGCCCGTCACGGCTCCCCGCGACGTGCCGCGGCCGGTCACGGGTCTTGCGCGGGTAGGGCAATTTCTCCTATCCTCGTCGAATGGCGAAATTGTGGCAGAAGGATTACTCATTCGACGAGACGATCGAGCGCTTTACCGTCGGGAACGACTACGAGCTCGACCGTGAGCTCGCCGCCGCCGACGCGATCGGCTCGATCGCGCACGCGACGATGCTGAGCACAATCGGTATTCTTTCGGCAGACGACGTCGCACGGCTCACGAGCGAGTTGGTCGCCGTTTATGAAGACGCGACGAACGGCCGTTTCACGATTCTCAGGCAAGACGAGGATTGTCACACCGCGATCGAGAATCGACTGACCGAGGCTGTCGGAGAAGCCGGGAAACGGATTCATACCGGCCGTTCGCGAAACGATCAAGTCATCACGATGGTACGGCTATACGCGCGCGAGTACCTGATCCGGATACTCGAGCGGCTCGCAGAAGTCGCGGGCCTTTTGCTCGAACGCGCGGAGGGGAACGCGTCGGTGCCGATGGCCGGTCGCACGCATATGCAGCCGGCGATGCCGTCGTCGGTCGGGTTGTTTTTTGCAGCGTTCGGAGAGCAGCTGCTCGATGACGCACGGCTCGTCGAGACGACGCTTGAGCTCTGCGATCGGTGTCCGCTCGGTTCGGCCGCGAGTTACGGTGTTCCTCTTCCGCTCGACCGGGAGCTCACGTCGCGGCTGCTCGGGTTTGCCGAGTTGCAGAACAACGTTCTGGCGGTGAACAACTCGCGCGGCAAACTCGAAGCCGCTATTCTCGATGCGCTCGATCATGTCGCGATGACGCTCGGAAAGCTTGCGCAGGATTTGATCGTTTTTTCACTCCCGGAGTTTGGATACTTCCGGCTGCCCGACGAGTTGTGTTCCGGATCGAGTATCATGCCGCAAAAAAAGAACCCCGACGGGCTCGAGCTGCTGCGTGCGCGATCGGCCGCCGTATCCTCGTACGCTATGCACTGCCGGTCGGTCGTTCGGTCGCTGCCGTCGGGGTACAACCGCGACTTTCAGGACACGAAGGAACCGCTTTTACGCGGTCTCGCAACCGTTGACACGATGCTTCGTGTAGCGAGTATCACTGTCGAAAAAATCCAGGTCGATACAGACAGGCTCATCGCGGGATTCGACAGCGAGATTTTTGCAACCGACGCCGTTCTGGACAAAGTCGGGAAGGGCGCGAGTTTTCGCGATGCGTACCGAGAGGTCGCGAAAAACCCGGCAGTCGCGGGGGATGCGGTCGAGGCGATCGCCCGACGTACGTCGGTCGGGACGCCGGGTAATCTGGGGCTCGACGTCGGCCGGCGGAAAGTCGCCGCGCTGCGAGCCCGCCTCGCCGAACGTGACCGGCGAATCTCGAACGCGCTTCGAGCGCTCACGGGGCGCGACGTTTCGCTTGTTCGCTCGAACTAATCTTCCCGCCATCAAGTGTGGCGCGATCGATGCATCGACCGGAAGGTCGAGTACACGATCATCGCGACAACCGTGAGAACGTACGGAAGCGCGAGTAATACGGTGCCGGGCATCTGAAGCATGCCCTGTGCGGCCACGGCGAGGCTTTCGCTGAACGCAAAAACGAACGCGGCGATCAAGACGCCGAATGGGCGCCTGTATCCGAGAAAGATAGCGACCAACGCGATCCATCCTCGTCCCGCGCTGACGTTCGGAAGATACACGCCGAGTCGCAAGACGATCGCCGCGCCCGCGAGCCCCGATAACGCGCCCGATATCAAAATCGCGATCGCCTGGTAACGCTCCGGGCGGCATCCGCGCGCGCGCAGCGCTTCGGCGTTGAGACCCGCTGCCGATACCCGCAACCCGAACCGTGTTTTTGTGAGAACGACCGCGGCGATGACCGTCGTTGCCAGCGCGAGGTAAACCGAGATCGTGTGCGCAAAAAAAACCGGTCCGACGACCGGGAGCGACCGAAGCGTCGGCACAAGACGCGGCACCGCGGGGACACCGGCGAGACGCACGACGCCTTTTGTCGAGAATAGCGCGTTTGAGATGAACGGGATCAGTCCGGTCGCAAAGAGATTTGTCGCAAGACCCGCGACGAAAATGTTCGCGCGGAGGCGAAGAGCAGCGAACGCGAAGATCGACGCGAGCATGACCGAAGCGCCGGCGGCGGCGAAAAAAGCGAGAGCGACGCTGCCGGTTAACGCGCCGAACACAATCGCGGCGAACGCTCCCACGAGAATGAGCCCTTCGAGCGCTATGTTCAGAACTCCCGCGCGTTCGGCAAACAAGCCACCGATCGCGGCGAGCAAGATCGGAGCCATCAGTTCGATCGTGTTAAAGATCATTTGTCGCCTCGGATTGTTTTGATCGACGCGTTCGTCGTGTGAGTATCGCTCCGGTTAGTCGTGGTCCCAAAAGCTGTGGTCCGATGTTGGTCGCCGTGATCAAAAAGAAGATCACGGCCTGGATGATCGTTCCAAGTTCGAAAGTGAACGTGGTGTGTAGCATCGCTGCCTTCGCCCCAGCGTTGAGATACGCGAATACCAACGCGGCAGGAATCACACCGAGTGGGTGCGTTCGGGCGATTAAAGCGACCGCGATCCCGTTCCATCCGAGGCCGCCGGTGAACCCCACGAGCGCCGCGTGATGGATGCCGAGCACCGCGGTCGTCCCGGCAAGCCCGTGGAACGCACCCGATGCGGCCATCGGTCCGACAATGTACATACCGACCGGCACGCCTCCGTACCGGGCGAAATTGCGGTTGAGCCCACATAGTCGCAACTCATAACCGGAGACAGTGCGAAAGAGGTAAAACAACATGAAAACCGAGAGCGCGATCGCGCCGAAAACACCGACGTGTAGATACGACGGCGGCAGGATACGCAACAACCTGAATTGCTCGGCAACGCGTCGGGTCGTGAGTAAATTGCTCGCGGGGTCGTTCCACGGGCCGATGATGAGGTAATCGACGATCGGGATCGCGGCGGCGGAGATCAGAAACGACGTGATGAGTTCGTCTGTATCGGTGAGCCACTTGAACACGCCGGAGAACGCACCGAGCGTTCCTCCTATCGCGATCCCGACCAGAAAAGCAGCGGCGATGCCGACACCTCCCGGAGCCGCGGGCATAACAAGAACGACCGCCGCCGAGGCGGTTGCAGCCGCGTACGTCTGCCCCTCGCCGCCAAGGTTAAACACCCCCGCGCGAAACGCAAGACAGACTCCGAGCCCTGTCAGAACCAGAAGCCCGGCTTCGGCGAGCATATTGCCGAAATAGTATGGGTTTGAGAACGGTCCGAGGAAGAATGCGGTCAAAGCGGCAGTCGGACGGTCGCTTCCGATGATGAGCAGCACGACGGTGGCGATTACCGCGGCGGAAAGCGCGATTCCGGTCGCGGTCGCATGACGTTGTTGTTTCGGCGCGATCATCGTAGAATCCCACCGGTTGTACGGTCGGCGAGGCCAAGCATGAGCTCGCCGATCTTCTTCCGCGACCGATCGGAACCCGTTAGTGTACGGATCATCGTCGCGGCGTACATGACACCAACTCGGTCGGCGAGTTCAAGAACCTCGTCAATGTCGACCGAGATCAACACGATCGCGTGTCCGTCGGCACGCAATCGGTGGATTTCCGCGTACATCATGTCGCGAGAGCGGACGTCGAGTCCCCAACTTGGTTCGGAGAACACGACGATCGGGCCGGGGTGGGCGAGTTCGCGCGAAAGGATGACTTTCTGTATGTTCCCTCCCGACAATGTGCGTAACGGTCCGTGCGCGTGTCCGACGATGTCGAAGCGGTTCATCAGCGACCCGGCAAACCCCCGTACCGTATCGCGATCGAACACGCCTGCAAAACCAAGTCTGTGGCGTCGATTCAATATGAGATTTTCGGTGACGCTCGAGTCGAGACTCGCTCCGCGAAAAATACGGTCCGTCGGGACGTACGAGATTCCGTGTCGCCGAAACTCCCGGGGAGAGTAACGCGCGATCGGGACGCCGTCGATACACATTCTACCCCGTGTCGGTGCGATCAGCCCCGCGAGAACGTCTTCGAGGAACTCCAGCCCGTTTTCGCGAATACCGGTCACGCCGAATACCTCACCCGCGCCGACGGTGAACGAAATATCCCGGAGCACCTCGCGCCGGTTGACCGTGAGAGAAAGCGACTCGACCGAGAGTCGAGGATGCGCGCCGATGGCCGATGGTTGTCCGGTGTCCTCGCGTGACCCCGTCGCCGTTTCGTTCTTCGTCGACGCCTTCGGCCCGGCGGGCCGTTCGACGCCCATGATCGCCGCGGAAACGGCCGATCCGTCGGTTTCGGCGGCGTGTACGGTCGTCACGACGCGGCCGTTTCTCATGACGGTGATGGTGTCCGAGATTCTCATGACCTCGCGGATTTTGTGGGTGATGAGTACGACGGCAACGCCCTTGCGTGCGGCGGCTCGGATCACCGAAAAAATCGTTTCGACCTCGGGATCGGTACACGGGGCTGTCGGCTCGTCGAGGATGAGAACACGCGGTTTGCGGAGCAGCGCACCGGCGATCGCCGCGAGGTGGAGTTGACTTGCCGCAAGGTCTGCGACCCGCGCTCGTGGATCGAACGACAGTCCGTACTGTTCGCAAATTCTTTCGAGCGTCGCGATGCAGGTTCGCCGATCGATGAAACCAAAACGCGTCGGCTCTATACCGAGAAAGAGCGACTCCCAGACACGAAAATCCGGGATCAGCGGGGGGTGCTGATGCACCATCACGATACCCTCGAGTATCGCGTCGCCCGGCGATGAAAAACGGACACGGCGCTCGTTGAGCCTGATCGACCCCGAATTCGGGGCCAGGTTGCCGGAGAGAATGTGCATTATCGTGGATTTGCCGGCGCCGTTCTCCCCAACGAGACTCCTGACCTCGCCGGGGTAGAGTTCAAGCGAAACGGAGTCCGCCGCGCGTACGTTATTCTCGGGAAACACCTTCGTGATTTTCTCGATCCGAACGATCGGCGGGGAATCCTCAATCATCGAGCATTCACCGGATAATCATATCGAGAACGAGATCTCCGGTCCGCAGCCGCTCGACCATTTGTTTGTGACGCGTACGGATACTCTCGGGAACGTGGCGATCGTATTCCCGGTGTGTATCGTCGAAATCGACGAAGCCGTCGGCAACGCCGAGAATTTCCGCGCGCCCGTACTCGAGTCTCCCGTCAATCGCGTCTATCGTGCGCTCATACGCGGCGTCGTCGAGTCGGACGATCGTGCTCCCGATCACGATCCCTGGCGCCTCGTCGTAACCCGGAGAGTCGAACCACAAGACGTACGCGCCTTTCTCGCGCGCGGCGGCGATCACGCCCTGGTTTCCTCCCCCGGCGATCGTGAGAATCACGTCGACGCCACCGTCGATCATGCTATTTGCCAACTCGGTCGCGCGTCCGGCATCGAACCAGTTGCCGAGGACTCGGAACTCGACAATCCCGTCGGAAGCGACCGAACGCAGCCCAAGCTCGAACGCCGGGCGAATTACGTCGTTCATGATCGGGTACTCCTGTCCGGCGAGAAGACCGACTCGGGCGGACGCGCGAGAGTTCGCCATACCTCCGGTTGTTACGAGCCCCGCGAAGTACCCCGAGAGGAATGCCTGTTCGCGCTGATTGAACATGACCGTCCGCATCCTGGGGTTGCCCTCGAGGAAGCCGTCGAGAATCAGAAAGTTTTGATCCGGGAAACTCTGCGAGACTTCATCGGCAATCTCGGGTAGAGACGGGTTCGATGAGACGATCAGATCGTACTCGCCCGTCGCCGCGAGCGACGTGAGGCTCTGAATCCATTGCGCCTGGTTAAACCCACCTTCGACGACCCGGACAGAGACGTTCGCCGAGTCGGCCGCCGCGCGGCGGACGCCGTCGACGAGCATCTCGTACGTTGGGCTACCCTCAACGACACCGGGCACAAAAACGGCAATCGAGAACGTCTCTTCGTCGGTGATTTCGGTCTTTCCGAGCGACGAGACAAACGGCGCCGTGACAAAGAAAAAAGCCGCCGCGAGCAGCGTGCTCGCGGCAATTCGCGTGTTTATTTTCATGGGGATATCATACCCGTAAACGGCGCGTAAATGAAGCCGGTTAGCGATTTCATGTGGAGCGAGACGCCGTTGGCGTTGTTCGATTCGTTGACCGGAGCTTTCGTACATGGTAGCGTGCTCGCGGAGCATCTGAGCGGATGAACGCACACGAAACTTTTCTCTGCCTCGATTTTGGGACATCCTCGTTGAAAGTCGGATGTGTTACCTCGCGTGGGGAGTTGCTTTCCTTCTCGCGGGTACATTTGATTCGTTCCGATTCGGATATCACATCGTGGCCCGCCGAGCGCTGGCTCGAGTCGGTCAGGACGGTCATCGCGAGCGGGATACCACTCAGCGGATGTGTGGGTATCGTCGTCTCGGGTAACGGCCCGACGCTCGTGCCGGTCGATGCCGTGGGTTCACCCGTCCACCCCGTCCTTTTATGGCTCGATGGTCGCGATGAGAGAGTCGCGGACGAGGGGCGGTCTTTTTTTCTCCCGAAGGCGCGCTGGCTCAAAATCCATCGTCCCGAGCAGTACAAAAACACGCGTCGCTTCCTCGGGTGTCCTGAGTACGTGATCCACGCTTTGACAGGTCGAGCTGTCGCGATTAGCCCGACCGAGGCGTTCGATGAGTTCATCTGGACGCCGCAGGAGATCCGCGCGCACGGGCTCGAAGCCGATCTTTTCCCGGAGATCGTGCGACCCGGCGGGTTCATCGGCCCCGTGTGCGCTGAGGCCGCGAGGGTGTTTGGAATCCCCGCCGGCGTGCCGGTTATCGCGGGGGGGCCGGACTTCCTCATGAGCCTGGTAGGAACGGCGACCGTCGACCCCGGAACGGTGTGCGACCGTGCGGGTACGTCGGAGGGGATCAACTATTGCACGGATGTTAACGTTGCCGACGATCGTCTGCGGACTCTGCCGCACATCGTCCCAGGTCTGTTCAACGTTGCGGGCATCTTGTCTTCGACCGGTCGTTTGTTTGAGTGGTTTAGACAAATCTCCGGTCAGACTCACGTTTCGTACGACACGATCGTCGCAAACGCGGCCGCAATTTCGGGGGCAACGCAGCTGCCGCAGTTTTTCCCCGCTCTTCATCGTGGCGCGTCGTGGGAGTTCTCACGCGGGATGTTTATCGAGCTTGGTGCGGGACACGGACCGGCTGAGATGGGGCGCGCGGTGATCGAGTCGATCGGATACGCGGTCCGTGAAGCCGTGGAGATTCTCGAAGAGAACGGATGCACGGCCGACCGCATCACGGTGTGCGGCGGACAGGCGAAAAACCGAGTCTGGAACCAGATGAAGGCCGACATCGTGGGGCGCGTGCTCGAAGTACCCGAGATCGAGGACGCCGAGTTGTTAGGCGACGCGTGTGCGGGATTAGTCGCGATCGGTCGGTACCCAGACCTTGCATCGGCGGCGCGCGCCGTGTACCGGCCGAAACACCGGTTTTACCCTGTCGAGGCAAACAACCGGGAGTTCTCGAGACTCTACACGCGGTATCGCGAACTGTACAGCCGGTTTAGCACCGCACTCTCTCAGACGCAGTGAGCCGGCCGGTACCCGTTCACACGCGGTGTGACGCGTAGAATCTGTGAAGAGAACGCTTTTTTTTGCAGGAGGATCGTAGTATACTTTTGGTAGAGGTGAGTTCGGTGTTCATACCGATTTTCGGATTTCCGTTCATGTTCCTGTTTCCGCTGATGATCGGCGTGTTTGCGATTCGTGCGGGTATGCATTTCTTCCGAGAGATCGACCGGAGGAACTCTCGATACGCCGAAGACGAATTTCGACGTGGCTTCCACCCGGAAATTGGCGGCCAGGTGCCGGGACGTCCCGGCATGCAAGGACGCATTTTCCGCCTCGCTTTCCGGTCAAAAGGTCAAATAACGGTCTCAGACGTCGTGGTTGAGACCGGACTCGATCTCGAGGAGGCCGAGCATCTTCTGGAGTCGATGGTCGACCATACACACGTCCGGATGGAAGTTCGTGACGACGGTTCGGTTCTGTACGAGTTCCCTGAGATCATACGGCGTCTCAGAACCGACGAATAGCTGCCTCAATCGGACCCGGCCCCCCCGATACTGATGTTTTCGACAAAAAAACACCCGACGTAGTAAGCCTGACGCCGGGTGTTTCTTTTGTTCTAGTCGTGAAAAGCTATCGGCTCCTCACGATCATCCGATCGCAGCGTGTCCTTTCTCGCCGCTCCGTATTCGTATCGCTTCCTCGATCGGGACGATAAATATCTTGCCGTCTCCGATCTCTCCGGAACGCGCGCCGCGGATTATCGCGTCGACCGTTTTCTGTACGAAGTCGTCGTTGACGCCAATCTCGATCCGGGTCTTTTTGAGAAGGTTGACTTCAATATCGACGCCGCGGTACGACTCGGTGTAGCCCTTTTGTTGGCCGCACCCGAGAGCCGTCGTGACCGACATCTTGAACACTTCCGCTTTGTACAGCTCTTCTTTCACATCGTTCAGCTTGTGCGGCTGAATGTACGCAATGATGAGTTTCATCTCGATTCATCCTCCTTTAGGTGTTGCTGAAGATCTGGAAGCCGTTGTACGACTCCATGCCGTGCTCGCTTATATCCAGACCGATCAGTTCGTCCTTGTCGCTGACGCGCAGTTTTCCGGTCGCCTTGAGAATGCCGAACTGCACGAACGCCGTGACGACGACCCACGCGAACACCGCGATCACGCCGACGAGTTGAACGCCGAGCTGCGCGAAACCGCCTCCGTAGAACAACCCGACGATTTCCGGGTCGTTGACGCCGTCCGCGAACAACCCGACTGCGAGGGTTCCGAACGCGCCGCACACACCGTGTACCGAGATCGCACCGACCGGATCGTCGATGTGTAGAACTTTGTCGAGGAACTCAACCGACAGTACCACGAGGATACCCGCCAGGAGACCGATAATGACCGCGCCGACAGGTGACACCACCCATGTTCCGGCGGTTATACCGACCAACCCCGCAAGAGCTCCGTTGAGCGACACGCTCGGGTCGGGTTTTCCGAACCATATCCACGAGGTGAACATCGCCCCAATCGCACCGGTAGAAGCCGCGAGCGTCGTTGTGACCGCGACGTGCGCGATATCAAGATCGGAACCCGACAGCGTTGAACCCGCGTTAAAACCGTACCATCCGAACCACAGGATAAAGACGCCGAGTGCCGCCAACGGCAGGTTGTGGCCGGGGATCGCCTTTACCGATACGTGTCCGTTGATCTTGATGTACTTGCCGCGCCGCGCGCCAAGAAGAGCAGCACCGACGAGAGCCGCCCACGCACCGACCGAGTGAACGACCGTCGAACCGGCGAAGTCGTGGAACCCCATCTCTGCGAGCCATCCCGCGTCCGACCAGATCCAGTGACCGGAAATCGGGTAGATCAAGCCGGTAATGAAGACGCTGTACAGAAGATACCCGGAGAACTGGGTTCGTTCGGCCATGGCACCTGAAACGATTGTCGCCGCCGTCGCTGCGAACACAACCTGGAACATCCAGTCGCGGAACAGCTCATAATCGGCGCCGGCGATGAAGAACTGCGACGATCCGATGAACCCGCCGACGCTGTTTCCGTACATCAGAGCCCATCCGATCGCCCAGTACGCGACGGCGCCCACCGAGAAGTCCATGAGATTCTTCATGATGATGTTCCCGGCGTTTTTTGCGCGGGTGAGTCCGGTTTCGACCATCGCGAACCCGGCTTGCATGAAGAACACAAGCGCTGCGGCGAGGATCAACCAGATCATGTCGAACGCGGCACTGATTTCCGCGGGCGTCAGATCTTCGGCGAAAGCGACGCCACCTCCCAGAAGCAGACCAACAAGCACGAGAGCAAGAATTTTTTTCATTCCGGCTTCCCTCCTCAGAAGTTTATTGCTGACTACAAGAAGCAAAAACAGTGCCAAGGAGGAGTATCGGAGAAAGGCGTAGACAATTATTGCGGTTAAATAGCTATCATATAAAGAGTTACGTGCGACGGCTTAATACGCTCAAAATAGTTCCACCAGGTAGGTTGGTAGGCCATAACCTACAAAAACGTAGTAAAAACGACCCAGAGTTACATTTATGTGCGAAAATGTCGCGGATCGACGCCGTGGCGTTTGACGCGAAGGCCCATTACGCGCTCGGTGACGTCGAGAAGTCGTGCGGCTTTCGCCATGTTGCCCTTCGTGGATTTGAGCGCATCCATCAAGAGTTCGCGTTCTAGATTGTCAAGCGATTCTTGAAGCGTGCCGTTTATCTGCGTGCCCGTTGACTCTGCAGACTGCAGGCTCGGCGGCAGGTGGTGGCTGTGAATGACGTCGTCGACCGAGAGAAGTACCGCGCGCTCGATGCAGTTCTCCAGTTCGCGGACGTTGCCGGGCCAGTGATAGTTGACAAGAAGGTCGATCGCGGGCGTTGAGATCCGCCGGATTCCGACATGGTTTCGTTCGGCGTATTTTTCGATGAAGTAGTCTGCCAAGAGCAAAATGTCGCTCTTTCGGTCTCGCAGCGGTGGTACGTGAATCGGAAAAACGTTGAGCCGGTAGTAGAGGTCCTCGCGAAACTGGTTCGTCTCCATGAGTCGCTCGAGGTTGCGGTTTGTCGCGGCGATTACACGAACGTTTGTGCGGATGGTCTCGTTTCCTCCGACGCGCTCAAATTCCCGTTCCTGGAGGACGCGGAGGAGCTTGATCTGTGTCGTCGGCGAGAGGTCTCCGATCTCGTCGAGGAAGATCGTACCGCCCGCGGCGATCTCAAAACGCCCTTTTCGCGTGCTGATCGCGCCGGTAAAAGAGCCTTTCTCATGGCCAAATAACTCGCTCTCGATCACGGTCTCGGGCAGGGCCGCGCAGTTCACCTTTATGAACGGTTTTGTCGAACGGTGGCTGTTGTAGTGGATCGCTTGTGCGACGAGCTCTTTTCCTGTCCCGCTCTCACCTCGGACCAGAACGGTCGCGTCACTTTTGGATACCTGGGCGATGAGATCGAATACGGCTTGCATCGGTTTTGAGTTGCCGATGATGTTCGAAGGTTTGAAACGCTCCCGGAGTTCCTCTTTCAGGCGCGCGTTCTCCTCCTGAAGTACGCGCTTTTCTTCCATAATGCCCTGTCGGATTTTTACTGCTTGCGCGATCAACGACGACACGATCGAGAGAACACGCACATCGTCCTGGAGTTGCGTGTCCTCGGCAAACGGACGATCGACGCTGAATGCGCCGATCGTTTCGGCGCCGATCTTGATCGGGACGCATACGAACGAGATGTCTCGTGTGTCTTGGCCTTTTCGCGCACCGGTTCGATTCAAAAAGTTTGGGTCGTCGGAGATTCTCGAAATGATGCGGGGTTGCCCGGACTGAACGACCGACCCGGTAACACCTTCGCCGAGTTTGTAACGTCCGCGCTCGCGCTGTGAATTTGAGAGTCCGTACGCGGCTTCGATGAATATGTCGCCGGTGTTGCGGTTCAACAGCGTAATCGTGCCGCGGAGCATACCGAGGTGGGCGGTCACGGCTTTGAGAACGGGTTGGATTACCTGTTTCAGGTCCATGCTCTGGTCGAGAATCTGACTGATCTCGAACAAAAGCGAGAGTTCCTCGAGTTTGCCATGATACGCTGTCGTTTCAGCGCGATTTTCCGCCATCAAAACCTCCGTTCATTTCGTACTCATACTACAGAATTGTATGATGTTACGCAAGAGTGGGGTGACGGCAACGATTCTACATGGTATGTCGCGCTAACGAATCGCGATCGAGTCAAAGTAACGGAACATTTCGTGGACAAATCGATCACGAATCGTGTCTTCGATCTCGCGATACGCGAAATTCACCGCCTCGGAGTGAGAGATCGCGTTTTCGCGTCCGTCGTGCGCCGCGGTTACGAGAACCTCGCCACGCTCGTCGATGAGATCTATTTCAAGCACCCACCGCACCGAGCGATATCGCGGGTTGATCTCAACCGGCTCTATCGTGACCGATCCAATGACGCGGAGCACCCCGGTGTCGCTCACCGTGAAGTTTCGCAGGCTTATCTGGCGACGGATCGCTGCGTCGACGCGTCCCGAGTCGTCGCCAAAAACGTGTACCGAGAACACCATCTGCTCGGCGGCGTCGATGATCAGGTTTGCAAGCCGCTCGGATGAGATCCCAAAGCCGCCGAGTCCTGCCGCCGCGGGCGAGATAATGCGGAGTTGATCTATGTACACCTCGTTGTTTAACCGGACGACATCGGCCGCGCTCAGGTACGCGAATCGCCTCACCGTCGTCGACGCCTCGGCAGCGCGTTCAACGAGACGTTCGATCTGCCGCGTATTCGTGTCGATTAATCCCCGGTAGATCGCCGCGGTCTGCGGGCGATGAAGGTACGCGAGAATATGAACTCGACCGAACTCGTCGGTGTACGGGTCGCTGAACCGGATGTTGCGCAGCTGTTGTTGCGACTCGATCGCGACCGCTTGTACCGCCGTTCGTTCGTTCTCTGAGTACGCGGCACTCGTCCCGACGATCTCGCGATAACGCTGTTCGGCAAGGCTTTCTACACGGATGTTCGACGCGAATATGCGCGACAACGAGCCCGCGGCGTCGTTTTCCGCCGCCCGTCTTGACTCGCCGGAACCGTTCGCCGTGAGGTACGCGGAATCCGGATAGACCGATGCACGATCGATGTACCACTCCGGCACACGACTATCGCGGCTCCGCGCGCCGGTCGCGCACGCGGTTACAAGCATGACGAGTACCAGACTCGAAGCTATCAATGTTACTCGGCCAATTGTCGAGTTTAAGAAAAATTCACGATCAAGTTCTTTCATCATCACAATTTCTCCCCGATGTGCGAATCTGTTGCACATTCTCGCTGTGCATTTCTGCTCAAAAACTCGATACTCCGAACCGTCGACACTCATTCGAACGAGTACGACGAGAGAACGTTGAGGTTTCCCGCCGCGATCTCGATCCCCGAACGTCGGTCGACGAACACAACGCGACCGCGCGTGTCGTAGTACTCGACGGTGATATCGTAAACCCCGGGCTCGAGATGAAACTCCGCGACGTACGCATGGGCAGGGAAGAATCGCGAGATCCGAAGATCGGCTTTCTCACTTGCGTCGACCGCAACGTCGGTCGCGACCGACGCGACTATCCCCATGAGTGCGCCGAAACCACCGGCACTCGCCCCTGCAGTTTCAAGTCGCCGTTTTCCTTCGGCAGCGAGAACGCCTTTCACGATCGTGCGCGTAATCGTTCTGGTATACACAATTGGCTGTCTAACCTCGAACGTCTCGCGCGCGACGTTCGCAAGGCTCTCAATCGGTTCCAGTTCTCCGACGACGCGTCCGTTTGCCGCGACACGAATCGCGTTGATCCTCGAGTCGCGAAGAGCTATTCTCGGCAGTTCGAACTTGAACCGGTACCCACCGGCAACACCGGGAAAGTATAGGCGGTCAATACCGACGAAATCAAACCGGCCACGGTCACCTTCGCGCAGGACCGCGATCGTTACGTAGTCGGGATCCGTGATTATGTACAGCGCGTCGGCCTGTTTCGTCGGTGATCGCCCCGCGAAACCGAATACGTTGAGGCGCGCTTTGTCGGTTGGCTCGGTGAGACCGTCGAGTTTCGGGCGAGGAAAGTCGTATACCGACGGCTGAAGCGTAAACGCGTCGTCGATCGCGTCCCGATCTATTCGGACGGAGTCCCAGTTCCGCTCATTGCGGTATAACAGGAGACTGATGTACCGGGCCAACGCGGAGTTGTGAAACCGCACGGAGCCCGGTTGATGGGTTGTGCGGGTATGTTCGGACTTGTTGAGTTCGCGCGCGAGCCGGGCGTACTTGTCTTCGAGCAGGTCGAGCTTGATCTGGGCGCGACGAACCTCGACGAACGCGGGCTCGATCGCGCCGAGTTCGATGAAGTTCAACGCCTTGAAGATGTTCAGGTAGACGTCCTCGTACTCTTCGCCCGAGTACTCGACCATCGTATCGTTCAGCAACAGCGCGGATGCTGCATCGGCTATACTGCGCGTGAACAGATCCTCTATGAGGTGTTCCGCCTCGGTCAGATGACGCGTGCTCTCGGCAAAATCGCCGTTGAAATGGTGCAGCATCCCACGGTCGAGATGGTATAGAACCCGTTCGCGGTCGCCGTACAGCCGTCCTCGTTCGTCGTTTTCGACAAGACGGATCGCGGCACCGTACTCACCGCGCTGTACGTGTGTGTCGATATCAGAGAACCTCTCATCGCGCGTCATAGTGACGCAGCTAGAGAGGATGATGCTCATGAGAAGAAAGGTGGCTGGATTTATCTTTATTCTCACGGGTTCACCCGGGAATGCACCTGTCTTACCAGCGCGTTCTAGGTTGCCTGATCAGCTTTCGAATTTCTTTTGTCCCGATCCAGGCTTTCTCGTTGCTCTCGATGTTGATCAACTCGAGGTCGACCTTGTACGACACGACACGTTGTCCTTCGACGGCATCGGTTTGTGACGTGATCACTCCGATGAGGATGAAGTCCGCGCCGGTCTCGCGGCCAAGCCGTGCGATCGTCGCCGGATCGGCCTCGATCTGCTGGTCGAGCCGCTCGTCGCGAATCTCTTCACGTTCAGACGCCGCGGCAACGAAAGTGACCTGCCCCGAGTTGATGAGCTCGCGTTCTATATCCTTGATGAAGGTCAAAACCTCGATATGTTCGGAGCTGCGGTTCGCGATCCGGCCGACGATGACTACGGGTCGTCGGTTCGTGCGTTGCCTGAAGTTCTCGTACCACGGCCGGCGGAGCACATCGTCGATCATCTCCTGGGCAACAAGGCGCGAGTCGGTGTCGTTCCATCGTCCGCTGAGATCAACAGCCTGGTCGGTCGAAATTCGCTGAACCGTCCGCGGTTGAGTCGTACAACCGATAAAAACGAAAATAATGGCAACCGCCAACACCGGGGCAGTTCGGGGAAAGGACATAGCTCAACTCCTCAGGGTATCTTCCTGAAGAAGATACTATCACATAAACCCTGAATTCAAACCTTCCGAGAGTATATCACGTTTTTGTGTCGTGTTCCTCGTCGTTCCGAAGCAGGAATGAGAATTCCTCGTCCGACACGAGTTCCGGTGTGTGCGGCTCGGCAGGCCGATTTTCGATTATCGTCCGGAGTTCGTCACTTTCGGCAAGACGCGCATCGCGCATCTGGACAAACCGCGACTTCTGATCCGCGAGTGCGATCGTGAAAGAGGTGTGGCCCGCGACGAGTGTATCGAGCAACGACACGAACAGTTTTTCCGCCCGCAACAACGACCGGAGATACTCGGTGCGGCGAATCAGGTGAGTGTTTTCCTTGAGCGAGTCCGCGAGTGTTAGGATCGTCCGATCAAGGAAGACCACATCTTCGATTACCTTGTCTCCAAACACGTCCGAGTCGATATCGAGCTCTATGCCCGATGAGATCGTTTTGATCATTGAGACGATATGGAAAATATCGTCCTCGTAATGTACTCGTATCGCCATGATTCTTCCCTACCTAACAATCGGCCCGTTCGTCGCCGGACTTGACACTGGGGGGCCGGCGTGGTAGTTTTCCCGAACCTCTTTACCATCGGCGAGGATCGATGGTCGAAAGTCCGTGAGGAGGATACATGAGGACATACGAGGCGATGTGCGTCTTCCGCCCGGAAGATGAAACATTCACACGCGGCAAAGACGTTGTGCGGGAAGAACTGACCAAGCTCGAAGCGAAGGTCATACGGGAAGAAGACATGGGTCTCAGAACTCTCGCGTACCCCATCCAGAAAACCCATCAGGCGCATTATTTTTACTTTGTTGTCGAGATGGAGCCCGAAAAAGCTTACGTTACTGAGAATGCGCTGAAGCTCAAAACCGAGCTTCTCCGGTTCATGATGGTAAAACAGGAGTCCTAAATGGCTTCCGATCTCAACACCGTTACCGTTGTCGGCCGTTTGACGCGGGACGCAGAATTGAAGTTTACCGGAACCGGGCTCCAGATCTGTAGTTTTTCGGTCGCCAACAACTACCGTCGGAAGTCCGGCGAGGAGTGGATCGAAGAGACGAATTTCTTCGATGCCGTGATGATGGGCCGTCGCGCAGAGGCTCTCCATAAGTACCTGACAAAAGGTACTCAGATCGGTATCGAAGGAGCGCTTCGGCAGAACCGATGGGAGAAAGACGGACAGACGCGGAGTCGTGTCGAAATATTCGTGAACGACCTTCAATTGTTCGGGAGCCCATCGGGCAGTCGATCAGGTGCGGCACCGGCCGGACAAGAGTCACGGGCCGGAAAGAGTTTTGGTTCGTACTCTCAACCTCCTGCGGGTGAATCCGACGAGTTTGAAGACGACGTACCATTCTGATACACGGAGGAAACAAATGAGTGACAATACAAGTCAAAACGACAATGCCGGCCAGAACAATAGAAGCGATCGTCCGGCCGGAGATAGCCGGAGTTCCGGACAGGAAGATACATCGTCGCGCGAGCCGCGCCGCGAGGGCGGATACTCTCGTGACGCGCGCCCGAGTGGCGGAGGCGGAGGCGGTTACAGCCGCGACCGCGACGATCGTGGTGACCGCGACGACCGCAGCGACGACCGCTCGTACCGTCCGCGCGGACGAGTATATTTCCGGAAGAAAATCGACAAAATCAAGGCTCAGAACCTCACGATCGATTATAAGCATCCGGAAATTCTCCGGCGGTTCATCACCGACAAGGGCAAAATTCTTCCCAGACGGATTACTGGAACGTCGGCGAAGAACCAGCGACGCCTTGTAAAAGAGATCAAGCGTGCACGAGCCCTTGCGCTGTTGCCGTTGAGCTAAATTCGAGCGAAGAACGTCGGAATCGGCCGCGGCGACGCGCGGGATCGGCAAGAGGCATGACACAACAAGAAAAAAGGGCGTGGATCGACGTCGGTATTGCGGCGCTGATCGCGACGTTCCTTTTGCAATCACGACTTTTTGCTCTTTTTTTTCTGGTCCCGCTTCAAAGCATTCGGGTTCGGCGCGGCCACGTCGCGTTCTGGTACGCGGCGGCATCGATGATTGCGTTTGTAGCCGGGCTCAAGCTAGTTCAGATGACCCGGCTCGGGATCGGCTTTGACGCGGCGTTTTTTTTCCTGGATCTTTTCGTACCGATATCTTTGTGCTTGGGACTGTGGCTTATCGACGCACCGGTACTCGCGAGGCACAAACGCGAGTACAGATTAATCGCGGCGACCGCGCTTGGTTCTGTCGGTGTTCTTCCGGTTTTTGGTGTCCTCGCCTCGGCTGAGGTCCTTACCGAGGTCGTACAAGCGCAGATCGTGATGCTCGCGGGGGGAAGTGAGCTCGTGAACAGCGGTGTCATAGATGAGATCGTGACAACCGCGATTACCGCGCTGTACGGCAGTTTTTCGTTGGGTATCGCAGTGGTGCTTGGCGCCGGTTGGTATCTTGGAACGGTGCTCGCTCTTCGCGGGACCGAGCGCGTTGAGGATGCTCCGAGCCTCCTGCAGTTCCGAACCGAGCCGCGCCTCATCTGGGCGTTTCTCGTGTCGTGGGCGATTGCGTTGATTGGGTTTTATGTCGATATCGGTCTTTTGCGACCGGTTGCGACGAATATCGGCTTAGTGTTGGCTCTTATTTATGCCGTGCAAGGGGTCGGGATAATCCGATTCTTGATGGCGCGGTTCGGTCTGGGCCGTGGCGCGAGAATCGGTATCGGGATCGCGGCTTTTTTCGTCGTGTTGATTCCCGGTTTGAACCTTGTCGTCGTGTTCGGCGTCCCGGGATTAGGGCTCGCGGAGTTGTGGGTGAATTTTGGAAGAACGGAAACGAACAGCAAAGAAGCGGAATGAACATGGTTGAAGGAGAATAAACGATGAAGGTAATTCTTAACACCGATGTCACGACTCTTGGGGAAGAAGGAGACGTGAAAGACGTCGCTCGGGGATACGCGCGGAACTTTTTGATCCCGCGGGATCTCGTGCTTCCGTACACAAAACAGAATGTCGCAATAATCGAAGGTCGTCGTGTTTCGATCGAGCGTCGGAAAGATGAGAAGCGTTCGGCCGCGATGGGCCTCAAGGAGCGCATCGAGGCGATCACCGTGACGATCAAGGCGACCGTCGGGGCATCGGGTCGGTTGTTCGGATCCGTATCATCGACGATGATCGCCGAGGAACTTGGAAAACTCGGCATCGAAATCGAGCGCCGACGGATCGAGATTCCTGATCACACGATCAAATCGACGGGAAGTTTCCCGGTGCGCGTCAAGCTGTACGGTGACCAGGAAGCCACGTTGAAAGTTGTCGTCACGGGTGACGGTGAAAAGCCGGCTGAGGGAGCCGCGAGTCCCGCAGCCGAAGCCCCGCCCGCTGCTGTCGGCGCCGAATCTCGCGAGGAGGCAGAGACCGAGACCGCGTCTGAAGAAGCAGCCCTCGACACCGACAATGCGCCGGAGTTCAACGAGCTCGAAGACAATGAGCCCGAGACGGACGCGGATCGCGACGAGTAGTAAGTGAGCGACGTCCGGAAGCCGCTGCGAGATACGATTCCACCGCACAACGGCGAGGCGGAAGTCGCAACCCTCGGTGCGGTCCTGATCGATCCGGAAGCTCTCGGACGTATTGTTCAGTTTCTGCGCGCCGACGATTTTTACCGAGCCGCGCACCAGAAAATATTCGCCGCGATACGAGTTCTTTCGGAGCGTAGCGAAGAAATCGATCTCATCACGCTGACCCAGGAACTGCGTTCGGAAGGAATCCTTGATTCCGTCGGCGGTGCCGGGTACGTCTCGTCGCTGACTTCGGCGGTACCGACAAGCGCAAACATTGAGTACTACGCGAGGATAGTCCGCGACGCGAGCATACGTCGCCGAATAATCAAGATCGCCGGCGAGATCATGGCCGAATCGTACGACGACTCCAACGAAAGTCGTCGTGTCATCGAGGAAGCCGAGCGGCGCATTTTCGAGATTGCCGAAACTCAACAGACAAACGACTTTGTCCGCGCGAGCGACGTCGTCGAGATGACGATCAACATGATCGAGCATCTGTATAAGTCGAACGACGAGTATACGGGGATCCCGTCGGGGTTTCCCGCGCTGGATACGATGTTGAGCGGCTTTCAGAACTCCGAGTTCATCGTCATCGGCGCACGGCCTTCGGTCGGGAAAACAGCGTTTGCGCTGACCTGCGCGGGCAATATTTCGATTCATTCAAAGATTCCGGTTGGTTTCTTCACGCTCGAGATGTCGAACATGGCGCTTATGCAACGTCTGATCGCCGCGGAGGCGCGGATCAGCTCTCAAACGATTAGGACCGGCATGTTGAAGCCGTCGGACTTCAAAAACTTGACCGACGCCGCCGGTTTGATCTACGAGGCGCCGTTGTGGATCTCCGACACTCCGAATATGAAGTTGCTCGACCTTCGTGCGCAGGCACGGCGGATGGTACTGCAGCACAAGGTGAGGATTATTTTCATCGATTACCTGACTTTGGTCACGGCCGAGAATACCGAAATTCCGCGTCACGAGCAGATCGCCGAGATCTCGCGTTCTCTGAAGGCTCTTGCGCGCGAGCTCGAAATACCGGTGGTTGCGTTGAGCCAAGTGACGCGCGATTCTGAAGGGAAAAGACCGAACCTCTCGAATATTCGGGAGTCCGGTTCGATCGAACAGGATGCCGACGTCGTGATGTTTCTACACCGTGAGCGTGGGACCGAACGTGAGTCGAATGAACCGGCTAACACGGTCGAGACCGAGCTTGTCGTCGCGAAACAACGGAACGGACCCGTGGGTACGGTCAAAATCGCATTTGTTCCTCGTTACACGAAATTCGAGTCGCTTGCGGACGACGTTGTGTGACGGTATACTGATTTCACACTCGAGAAGGGAGCACCGAATGTCGTTCAAGGCCCGGTACGATTTCGAGTCGTTGGTCAACGAGTCCGAACGCCTCGTGATCGAAGAACTCGAACGTCAACTCGTAGAGACCGAGACTCGCTATAGCGAAAATGCAATCCTCGATATGGCCGCGTACGCGTTGAATCATGTGCAACCGATGTACCGAGCAAATCTTCTCGGGCGGTTGTACGCGTCGGCACTCGAGTCCGAAGCAGGTCCCGCGGTGCGAAAAGCGGTAAGCGACGCGATCAAGAAGGTTTCTCAGAACCCGCCGGAATGACCGTCCTCAGGCGGCGCCGGTAACGTCGTCGCTCCGCACGGTGCTTTTTTGAGTCTCAACTCCCGACGAAAAGGCGCAGTGATTCGAGTCGCACCGATCGCCGTCCGGGGATCAACGTAAACGCCGAGTTCGGTACTCCGGCCGACGCCGCAAAGTAACCTTCGGCGGTGATTGCCGCCCAGTTGCCATCGGCAAGCAGGTAGAAGTTCATCACGTGTCTGTCGGTTTGGCGCGTCCAAACCGAAACCGAACCGTCAAAGTTCAACGTGTATACAAGGTTGCCGAGCACGTGGACCGTACGTGGCACGTGTCCGGACGGCGGTAAGGTACGGACACGAAGACCGTCCCAGATAGCGATGTCCCGTCGTCCGGCGGCAAAATAGACGTTCGACGTGAGCCGGTCTATCGCGATGTTGGCCGATAAATCCTCGCGTGGATACGACGTGACCGCGCGGACGGTGTTGAGGTTCTCACCGCGGTGCATGTAGAGAACCGTTTCGATCGAACCGCGCCGATCCTCGAGGCCGACGGTGAACAACTGGTTGCGCGCTATATCGTACTCGACGTCGAACACGAGAAACGACGGCGTCGGCATCGTGATCGTCTCGCCTGTGCGACCGTCGATCCGGAGCAGCGCGGAGTCCAGAGCGGTTGCCGTCGCGTTCTTTCCGACGACCACCGAATGGTCGAGATAAACCGCGGTTCTTGTTCCGATGGACGTAACCTCAAGCTCGGCTGCGCCGGTATTGAGGTCAAGAAAGCGAATCCGTCCGTCCCGCTCGGTTACCAGGGCAGAATCGGCGTAC
>PXBQ01000528.1 GCA_003566875.1 Spirochaetaceae bacterium
CGGCGCGGTTCTAGGCGCTCCGTATCACCGCGCCGACGCGAGTTCGCGTGGCGTGTAGAAGTTGACTTCGGTGTAGCCCTCCCACGCGGCCCACATCCTATCCGAGCGTATACCCTCGGTCGCAATGCGCGCGTGCTCGCTCCATTGAAGGACCTGAGGATAACTGATGTCGTATCTGTCCTGGTGCACCCAGGTGTTCACGCGGACCATGCTCCGGGAGAGTATCACTGCACGTTCCGGGATGAAGATCGGTACAATCGCACGGTGGGTGTCGGTCCACGAGTGATCGTCACGCGAGAACCGCATAACTACCTGTTCGATCCTGTACGCTCCTGGGTCAAGCGCGATTGCCGCCCAGTTTCCACGGTTCGGCAGATTCATCGTGACGATCTCGCGCGTCAGAGGTTGCCGGATCGTGAGCGTCACACCGTTGAACTGTCTGCCGTCGCGGAAGTTCGCGTCCCGGAAGTCGTACACCATCACGAACAGGCTTTGATCCGGGTTGTCCGGCAGCGGCAGCGACGCGCACGCGCTCAAACCCCCAAGAGTCACGGACGCAATCGCAACCACAATCGCGGCAGAAAAAACCGATGATTTCACTTTTCGCATACGATATTTTTACGGCCAAACATCCGCGACGTCAAGCCGAGAGCGTCGAGTCCATGCACCGATCGCCGCGTAGCTGCGTTCGAGGTTCGGTTCCGCGACGAACGGAAACCGAAGCACAAACGGCCGAATCCCGCAACTCACAGACTTCGCGGCGGACTCGGCGCGTGACGGGATCACCGGTCGCCGCTGTGTCGCGCGCGAACTCGATGCGCGGGTCGATCGGGTCGCCGAACGCGATCCTGACCGCGTGAAACCGCGATCGACGGCTCGCCATCGTAATCAGCGCCGCGCGCCCCTCGTGCGGGAGCCCGGATCGACGGTACGCAACGCGACGAAAGTGGCGCGGGACGACGTGGACGCCTTCGGTATAGACGGGAACGACCGGGACCGACAGGCCCTCGCGCAGAAGTCGACGAGCGATACCGTCGACGAAAGACGGCCACTCCGCCAGAATCGGCTGGTCGGCGCCGACGAGAGCCGGGTCCGGCTCGATCGATCCCGCCGGGTATACGACAATCGCGCCGCCTTCGCGCGCGATCTCGACGATTCGGCGGATCGCGCGCGCACGCGAAGACAACGTCTCGTCGATCACGACGCACCGGGAAAGCACACCCGGCATGTCTCTCATCAACGCGCGCTTCTTCGCGATTGCGAACAGATCGCGTCGCTTCGTGGCCACAGCGAGCGCGGGTAGATCGCCGAGCCCGGGATGATTCCCCACAAGTAGTACCGGGCCACTCGACGGAACCGTTCCGCGGATAACCGAGACGCCGCGGTAGTATCGCCCCAAGATACGCCGCATCGCGTTCGCGACTCCGTTCGCGGTGATCTCGCGGTCGAGTCGCAGAAGCCGCAGTACGAACACGACGGTCGGCACGAGAAACAGCGGAGAAACGAACGCGTTGACCGAACGGCGCCGGTACGACGCGAACTCGAACATCTCACGATACGCGATCCGAAATACACGCCATAGGCGTGATTGAAGCCTGTCTGGAGCGGGCGTCATCATAAGTGAAAAAGTCATACTATTTGGAACAATCGGCAATCGATTAGACTCGACTCACCGGCTCCGAGAGGTGAAAAACCTCTTTTTGTGGTGTTAAAAACGGAATCCTAACACACTTTGTGGTTTTTTTTCGGTATTTTTCAAGACGTCGACGTCGGCGGTGCCGGTTTCGACCATTAGGAGGTGACAATGAAACACATATCTTTCTTCCGTCTCTCGCGGCCCGTTGTGATCGTGGCCGTGCTCGTGCTCACCGCGATGCTTCTTTCCTGTGAAAGGAAGGAGGAGCAAACAGCGCCGGGACAGACGACGGTGACGCTCGCCTACAATCCGTTTCTCGCCGATTCGTTCACCGACGCTCCGCCGCCGATCGAAATGATCCGCGCGGCGATCGAACGCGCGCATCCCGATGTCACGCTGGAGTACTATACGATGCCACAAGACATGCTGGAGTCACTCGTGATCTGGATGACGTCGCGCGACTCGACCGTCGATGTTTTCGGGATCGACGAGCCGTGGGTCACGCAGTTCGGTCGCGCGGGCTGGGCGGTTCCTCTGAACGACCGGATACCCGATCTCGAGACACGGATAGAGCCCGCGGGCCTCGATACGTACTCGTACCGCAGCGACCGCATAGGCGTTCCGTTCTGGGGGAGTCTGACGGGCCTGTTTTATCGCACCGATATTCTCGAGCAGTACGGCTTCAACGCGCCGAACACGATCGACGAGATGATCGAGATAATCCGGACCGTTCGCGCGGACCAGCCTGAGATCGCCGGGCTACTCTGGCCGGGCGCGCGCAGCGGCGACTCGCTCACGATGTTCTACGCGACGCTGCTTCACGCCTTCGGCGGCCGCTATCGCGACGATCAGGGTACGCTCGTACTCGATTCGCCCGCGAGTCTTCGCGCCGTCGAAGCGATGCGTTCGACGATCACCGAAGAGCTCTCGCCGCGCGCCGCGCAGAACTGGGAGCGGCGTGAGTCGCGCCAGAGATTCGTCGCGGGAGAGGCAATCTTTTCGTGGGACAACGCCGACATCATCACATGGCTCGATGATCCGGAACGTTCGCAGGTCGCCGGGAACTGGGACCTCATTCCGTTCCCTGCTCAACCGGGCGGCCGAAAAGTATCGGTCACGGGCGGATTTGCGTTCGCGGCGAACCCGTTTGGACGAAACGGCGACGCCGCGATCAAGGTCCTCGACGTGATCTCTCAGCGTGATGTACAGAAAGGCTTCGCGCTCGCGTGGGGCCCGGTTCAGTACTACCGCGGGCTGTACGACGACCCGGAAGTTCAGGCGTACAACCCGAACGTCGAAAAACTCTCGGCGCTTCTCACGGGCGCGATCAGCAGGCCGCCGTCGGAGAACTACGCGGAGTTGTCGGGGATCATGAGAGAGGAACTCAACGGCGCGATCACGGGTGCGCGTGCGGTGCCCGATGCGGTCGCGAACATGGCACGACGGGCGCGCGCGCTGGAACAGCGCTGAGCGACCGTGCCGATGATCGCTAACCAGACCGAAACGCGGATCGCCGCGATGCTCGTCGCGCCTTCGCTGATCGGCCTTCTCGTTCTCAACTACTATCCGATTCTGCAAAGCCTTCTGTACTCGGTCTTCGACCTTGACTCGACGACCGACTGGATCGGCGCCGAGTTCGTCGGTCTCAGAAACTACGCAGTCGTGATGGCGAGCGACCAGTTCCGGAACACGCTGGCGTTCACGACCGGGTTCACGGTAGTCGCCGTGATCCTCGATCTGTCGCTCGGGATGATCCTGGCGCAGGCGACTTTCTTCGTGCCGCGTTCGATGAGGGCTGTGTTGCGCGCGGTGATTATCGTGCCGTGGGCAATCCCGAAAGTGATCCAGGCTTCGATGTGGCGATGGATGTTGAACAGCGACGTCGGGCCGATCGCGGACTTGATGGTCAGATTCGGGCTCGTTGCCGAACCGCCGTTGTTTCTCGTCGACCGGTGGCTCGCGATGGGCAGCGTCGTACTCGCGTACACGTGGAAAGGCGCGTCGATCGCCGCGTTTTTCCTTATGGGTGGACTCGCACTCATACCGAAAGAGGTCTTCGAGTCGGCGCGCGTCGATGGCGCGAGCGCGCTCCGGCGGTTTTTCTCGGTAACGCTGCCGATGGTTATGCCGACGGTGTTTGTCGCACTGTTGTACCGATCGCAGGACGCGCTACGCGTGTTCGACGTCGTGTACGGACTCACGGGAGGCGGCCCGGGCACCGCGACCGATACGTTGAGCTCGTTCGCGTACACGTCGTACTTCCGCTACGCGCAGTTCGGTCGTGCCTCGACGTACGCGGTCGTGACGTTCGCTCTCGTGGCCGCGGTCGGTGTGTTTTACATCGGACGCGTCCGCCGGAACTTCCAGTTCAGGGAGTAGCCTATGACAAAGAAAAGCCGCCATACCGCGCACGTCGCTGTCTCCTTTGTGATACTGGGTGTTGTCGCAGTGTGGAGCCTCACGCCTCTCGTGTGGCTCGCGATAACGTCGATCAAGCCGCTCGGGACCGAGTACCGGATCCCGGTCGAGTATTGGCCCGGGAATCCAACGCTCGAGAATTACCGAACCGTGCTGGGCGAGCGTTTCCGGATTCACCGATCGGTGCTCAACAGCGCCATTGTGTCGAGCGCTTCGATGGTCGGGACGCTCGTTCTTGCTACGCTATCCGCGTACGCGATTGCGCGGCTCAGGTTCGCGTTTCGGCTTCACACGTTGTACGCGCTTCAGATCGCGGGCATGATCCCGCCGATCGTCGTAATCGCGCCGACCTTCGTTTTGATGCGTACCCTCGGCCTGATCCGCACGTACTGGGCGATGATCATCCCAAACATGGTATACAGCGTGCCTCTCGCGTCGTTCCTGATCGCGAGTTACTTCGCGAACGTACCGTTCGAACTCGAAGACGCCGCGAAGATTGACGGCGCCGGGACGCTGCGCACGATCGCCCAAGTGATCCTGCCGATCGCGGCTCCTGGAATATTCTCGGCCGGCGTGCTCGCGTTTCTCGGCTCGTGGGGCGAGTTCATGCTGGCGAACACGGTCTCGATCGGGTCGGCCGCCGTCGAGACGGTTCCGGTCGCGATTCTGAGTTTCAGCCGCGCGTTCGAACTGCAGTGGAGCTGGGTCGCCGCGGGAACGGTCGTCGCGCTTTTGCCGATTATCGTCGCGGTGATGGTACTCCAACGCACAATCGTGCGCGGCCTCGCGGGCGGTGCGGTGAAGTGATCGGCCCGCGTTAAAAAACCGGCGATAACCGCGTGTTGCAAGTATTCGCGTGAAACACTAGACTAGAACCTGTACTCCAAACGCAATACCCAGGATACAAGGAGCCACGATGAGTCTGAACGGGAAAACCGCTCTGGTGACCGGAGCCGGTCGGGGAATGGGGCTTGCCTTCTCGCGCGAACTCGCGTCCCGCGGGGCGACGGTATTCATGTGCGACGTAGACGGCGAGACGGTCGCCGCGGCGGCGACGGAACTCGTCGAGCAGGGCCTTACCGCGGCCGCCGTCACGGTCGATGTTTCGAGCGAGGCCGATGTCAGGACGGTCGTCGCACACGCGATCCGCGAGACCGGGCGGGTCGATATCGTCGTGAACAACGCGGGCATTCACCCGCTCAAGGGTATCGACGAGATCGACGTCGCGGAGTGGGACACGGTTCTCGCGGTGAACCTGCGGGGGGGTTTTCTGCTCTGCCGGGCGGTTCTCCCGCATATGCGGAACCAAAAATTCGGACGCATCATCAACATCGCGTCGGAGGCCGGCAAGAACGGCGGCACGATCTGTGCGCCGCACTACGCCGCGTCGAAAGGCGCGATCCTCGCGTTCACGCGGAACCTCGCACGCGCGGTCGGCGCAGACGGAATCACCGTGAACGCAATCGCCCCGGGCCGGATCGCGACCGCGATGGCGGCGCAGGTCTCGGCCGAAGAGAACCAGATCTACATCGACAAGAGCTCGGTGAAACGGCTCGGCGATCCCACCGACGTCGCGAACGCGGTCGCGTTCCTCGCCGATGAAAAGTCCGGGTTCATCACGGGCGAGACGCTGAACGTAAACGGCGGCACGTTGATGGATTGACGGTGGGGCGATCGGCACAATCGGCCGACGAGCTTTTTTCGCTGAATTTCGATTTCTGCGGTATAATCGTGGGTGGTTAGCATCGATCATCGTACAGCCGGGGAAACGACGGACGGGCACGGTTTCGGTGCGTTCGGCGCCAAAATGTAAAACAGTTGAGAAAGGACTCGTGAATCATGGAAATCGAGACACACCGAAACATTCTCCTGGTAGAAGACGAGGCGATTATCGCGCTTGCGGCAAAGAAGACTCTC
>PXBQ01000012.1 GCA_003566875.1 Spirochaetaceae bacterium
CTGCTCGGTCGTCGCCGAGTCCGAACACGGCGTCCCGGCGTGCGTGGCGTTTCCCGCGATCAGATCGGTCGGTATTCAGTTCCACCCCGAGGTGACGCACTGCGAGTTCGGACAGAAAATCATAGAAAATTTTGCACGAAAAGTGTGCCGTGCGGCCGCCGACTGGACGATCGACGTAGTCGCCGAAAAATCGATCGAAAGCATCAAAAAGACGGTCGGCGACGAAGACGTCCTACTCCTCATCTCAGGAGGCGTCGACTCGACGGTCGTCGCCGCGCTGCTGCTCAAGGCGCTGCCGAGCGAGCGCGTGCATTTGATGTACGTAAACACCGGCATGATGCGGAAGAACGAGAGCGATGAAGTGGCGAGCGCTCTCAAAAAACTCGGTGCCAAGAATCTGCACCTGATCGACGCAGAGGAACGGTTCCTGTCCGCGCTCGGGGGCGTCGATTCGCCCGAGGAAAAACGTCGCATCATCGGCGACATGTTCATCTCCGTCCAGGCCGATTCGATCCGTCGGACGCTACCCGGCGAGTACTTTCTCGCGCAGGGAACGCTCTACACCGACATGATCGAGTCGGGGCGGGGAGTCGGCAAGAACGCGCACGTGATCAAGTCGCACCACAACGTACGCTCTCCGCTCGTCGAAGAAAAGCGCGCCGCCGGCCGTGTCGTCGAACCGCTCGCCGAGCTATACAAGGACGAGGTCCGGAAGCTCGGCCTCGCGCTCGGAGTCGATGCGGCCGTCGTCAAACGTCATCCGTTTCCCGGGCCCGGCCTCGCGGTCCGAATCCTCGGCGACGTCACGAAGGAAAAGTGCGACATCCTGCGCGATGTCGATGATATCTACGTCTCGGAACTGAAAAAACGCGGGTTGTACGATGAAATATGGCAGGCTTTCTCGGTCCTGCTCCCGATCAGGTCCGTCGGCGTAGCCGGCGACGCACGCGATTACGGTTACGTCGTCGCGCTTCGCGCCGTGATCTCGACCGACGGCATGACCGCCGACGTATACCCGTTCCCGATGAACCACTTGCTCGAAATCTCGTCGATCATCACCAACCGCGTCCGTCTTGTCGGACGTGTCGTGTACGACGTCTCGAGCAAACCACCGTCGACGATCGAGTGGGAGTGATTGTCGCATATTACCCACGGCTCTGTTGTACCTGCCACTGACGTCCCTTATCTGTCGGTCGGTACTTCTGCGAGCGGCTGTTCGGTTTGTCGGGGATCGTCATTTCAATCAAACCGTCAGCGAGTGCCGGTTTGAGGTATCGCTCGCGGAAGGATTTGCGGTCCGACAGGCCCAAGGCGGCCTGTAGGGACTCACGGCTCATCTCGCCGTCGATCGCCGCCGGCAGCGCACCGACTTGGGGGGTGACTGGAGGGCTAACTTGGGGGGCCGAGATGGTCACGGTATCCAGGATCATCCGCAATTCGGACAGTGCGGCGACGAGATCACCGTTCCGCCGGATTGACAATCGGTCGAAAAAGACGTACTAGTATATGCAACCGTCGATTGCGTACGGCGAAACGGGGGTGTACCGGTTTCGACTGTGGTGTGTTTTGGGCGGAGGTTGCAGGTAGAGCGCCGTTCTCTTTAACCGGCACAAACATTTAACTGCCAACGAAGCAGATTTCGCTCTCGCTGCCTAAGTAGCAACGAGCGGACGATCGGAATCCCGTCTTGAGTTCCGGTAACGTCCGACAGACATCAGGGCTTACTCGACCGCCTCGTCCGGAGGGCGACCGAGGACATTAATCCGGGCTACGGGGTGCCCGACGAGCCTTCCCGCCTGGGCGCCCTGGAAAACAAATGGAAGGACAAACCTGTAGAGACTTCCGACCGGCCCCATAGGACGCGGGTTCGATTCCCGCCACCTCCACCATTTTAGTGAGACAAACCCGCCACTAACCGCGTCCGGTTCATTGGGCGGGTTTTTTTGTGCGGGTCGTCGGCGAGTCGGCGCTGCCCGCGCACAGTCAGCTGAGAGCCAGAATCGAACCGTGGATCGGCGCGCCCGCGGCGACTGCGCTTGTCGGGAGGGGTCCGGTGTTCCGGCCGTCGAGATCCGTGATGATTCCGCCGGCCTGCTCGATTATCGGGATCAACGGAGCGATATCCCACGGGTTCATGATCGGATCGATCATCGCGTCGGTCCTGCCCGCGGCAAGCAGCAGGTATCCGTACCCGTCACCCCAGCCGCGCGCGGCCGAGACCGCCGGGATCAGGTTCCGGGACAAGGTCGGGCATCGGCGTGCTAAATCGGCAAAATCGGTAACGTTGATTATCGCATCGGCGAGACGCGCGCAGTCGCGCACACCGGTCCGGACGCCGTCGAGAAAACACCCTTGTCCGTCGGCGGCCGCGACCGTCTCTCCGGTCTCCGGCGAGTGGATCACACCGATGACCGGATGACCGTCGTACATCGCCGCGATCAGCACCGTGTACAGCGGCACACCCGCGACAAACGCTTTTGTACCGTCGATCGGGTCGACGATCCAACGCCACCGTGACTCCCCGGCGGTTTCGCTCCCGGTCTCCTCACCGGTCACGGGTTCTCCGGAAAACGTCGCGTGCAGCGCCTTCTTGATCGCGTCTTCGGTCTCACGGTCGGCAACCGTTACCGGCGAGTCGTCGCTTTTGAGTTCGACCTCAAGACCGGTTCCGAAGTACCGCGCGGCAATTGCTCCGCAGGACTCGGCAATCTCAACCGCGCGTTCGAGGCGCGCCGACAGTTCTTCACCGGTCGGCGCGGTGTTGTCCGGCTTCGGACCCGAATGGCTCATCGATACTTCCTCATTTCCCGGTCGGCGTCGCGTTTCATATCACGGTTTTTGATCGTCGTGCGTTTATCGTGGACCTGCTTTCCGCGGCAGACGCCGAGTTCGAGTTTGATCATTCCATCCTTCAGGTAGAAGTTCAGCGGGATCAGCGTCAATCCCTTCTCGTCAACTTGCCGACGGAGACGCTTGATCTCTTCTTTATGCGCGAGCAAACGACGGGCGCGGTCGGGAACGTGGTTATAGATGTTTCCGTGCGTATACTCGTTCACGTGCAACCCGATCAACCATAACTCGTCGTCGCGGATTCGCGCGTACGAATCGACAAACGAAAAGTGGTTTGACTTCATCGATTTGACCTCGGTGCCTTGAAGCGAGATACCGCACTCGATCTTGTCGAGGACCGCGTAGTTGAAGAATGCTTTCCGGTTTTTTGAGAGGACCTTCACGCCTTCCGGCATCAAAAACTCCGTTCGAGTACGACTCGAAAGCCGATGAACGGCGTTGCCCAGTCCTGAGGCTGCAGACCGCGAGTCGTGACCGAGACACCGTTCGAGCGATTTGCCCACGAGCCGCCGCGTACGACGCGGTGCGCGGCCGAATACTGCTGTGCGCGATCGAGCGCGTCGCTCGAGAGCGCGTGCACGGCGGGCAGGTACCAATCGTCGGTCCACTCCCAGACGTTCCCGAGCATGTCGAACAACCCCGCCGCGCCTGCGCCAAAAGTACCGACTGCGGCCGGACCGTCGCTCAAAACCTCACGGAACGCGCCCGGATAGAGATCCGACTCGTTCACGCGTGCGGCAACCTCCCATTCGTGTTCGCGCGGCAATCGGGCGGTGAAACCGGCTGACCGGTCGGAGAACCACGCGGCGTACTCACGCGCGGCGGCGAACGAAACATGTGTCACGGGCAGCGCGTCGGAGCGTCCGTCACCGAGCCAGGCGAGGTACTGCTCGGTCACCAGCCCGTCGGCAACGAGCTCGGAGACGTTCTCGCGCGCCCACGTCGGGTTCTCCGCGATAAACTCACGGTACATGCCGCGCGTCACCGGAGATTCGGCGATGAGAAAGGGGGCGGTCCGACGCACGACCGGAATCGAGGACTCCGCAGATTGTGCGTCGTCACGAAACCCGAACACGAACTGCGCCGGGTCAACCGGACGGAACCACTGTCCGGCTACCGCGACTCTCTCGCCGACGTCCGATTCGAGATCGGCCTCCAACACCGAGGCGATGATCCGCGTTCGCCTGTCGGCAAGATACTCGGCGTACCAGGTTGCGTCGACCGCTACGAGTGAACCCGGAGCCAAAGCCGCGACGTGTTCGAGAAAACCGTCCTCATCGCGATAATACTCGGCGAATCGCGCCAGGACGTCGAGACCCGCGCTTGGCGTGAACGCGCCGCCGCGCGAGGAGTCGATTAAGACGGCGCGTAACGCGTCGCGCAGCGTGTCCTCCGACACGGTATGACCGAGTACAGCGTCGAAAAACGCTTCCGGTACCGCGTTTGCACCATCGCTCCCGTACCCCGTGTGAAAATCTCTGACCGCCCACGACACGACCGGTGGAAACTGCGATTGCGCTGTCGCGAACGCGACACCAGACCATCGGGAGTACTCGAGCACAGCTTCCTCGAGCATTGCGTGTGTATCGGAAGGGTGCAAACGTGCGTCGATCGCTCGGCGAGACGGAAAAAACAACGACGCCGCGACGCGTCCCCCGACTTCGACAACACGCTCGTGATCCGCGAAGAACGGCTTCTTCACGGTGATTGTACGCGTTCCGGCCGGCACGAACGACTCAACCGGGCTGGAACCGATGCGAACGCCGTCGACGTAAACCGATGCGCCGTCCGGAAGCGTGGAAAACGTAATCCGCGTTCCCCGGTTGACGAGCCCCGGAACCAAAAAAACGCCCACAAGCACAAGCACGATCGCGATCGAATACACGACCGGCAGGTACGTAGTCGGAGCAATGCCGCGAATCGGGCGAAGCGTCACGGTAATCGCAGACCCATCGTCGTTTTTTTGTGACTCGACGGCCTTTCTGGGGGCCGAGACGCGCGGTTTCTTCATTATGCGGAGTATAGCGGAGCGCTTTTCGCCTTGTCAACGTGACAATATACATGGTACTTTCACGCAAATGGATCAGAACGTCGCCCCGTGGAGGGTCGCGCTGACGCGCGTGACCGAAAATTTCCTGACTTCCCGGAAAAGAAAAAAGATCAGGCGTATAGAGAAGCAGAAGAAAAAAAATGTGATTCTCGATTGGGTTGAGGCGTTCATCTGGGCGGCGTTTGTCGTCCTTCTCGTCAATCAATACCTTCTGCAAGCGTACAAAATACCGACCGGTTCGATGATCGAGACTTTGCTCGAGAACGACCGGATCTTTGTGAACAAGGCGGTGTACGGTCCGGAGTTGCTTCCAGGGCTCGTGAAACTCCCGGGGTTCGCCGTTCCGCGACGGAATGAAGTAGTGATTTTTGAGAATCCCGCGTACATTGGACGCGGCACGGCGTTTGACGTGCTTCAGCGGATCGTATATATGATGACGCTCTCGCTCGTCGATATCGACACCGACCGGGACGGCCGACCACGCGCGCAGTTTCTCATAAAACGCGCGGTCGGGGTCGACCATGATCGATTTCGCCAGGTGAACGGAAACTTGATGATCCGCCCTCACGGCGAAGCCGAGTGGTACACCGAAAGCGAGTTTCAGCGAATCGCCGGCATCGAGTACGGTGTGCGAAGAATTCTTCGTCCTGAACATTACGAAACGATTCTTCGCGCCGGCCGCGCGCGCGCGTTCGAGGCTTCAGGGCTGCCGGTCGCGCCCGACGACTCGGTAGCGTTACGAGATTACGGGCGGAACATTTTGTACGATTCTTTCGCGTTCGAGGAAGCCCGCGCGGCGACGCAACTCGCGATTACGCCGCACGACCGGCGCGCATCGATGCGTTTTGAGGCGAGTCGCGCGGGATGGTACATTCCGGAAGACCGGATGTTCACCCTTGGTGATAACCGCGACAACTCGCAAGACGGGCGCAATTTCGGCCCCGTACGAAGCGACCGCGTTCTCGGCCGTGCGATGTTCCGATACTGGCCGCTCGCACGGATCGGACTCGTCCGATGACTCGAGCCCCACTATGACGAGAAATCTCATATGAAAAAAGGGAA
>PXBQ01000232.1 GCA_003566875.1 Spirochaetaceae bacterium
AACCGGGAGAGGGGTTTAAACGCAGACGACGGCGTCGAGACCGGAGTGATCGACGCGCGTGGGCGAGCCGGCTTGAGCGCTCGGGGACTCCGGTCAGTCGCTCGATCACCGTTTGCGGCTCGCTCGGTCGTGCTCCGCGTCGCGCTCGTGCTGCTCATCGCGAGGCGTCTCGTCGCCCGACGCGCGGGTGGTTTTGTCCTGACCGAACGCGGGGATCGCGAGGCGCAGCGGGTTCTTCGTTCACACCGACTCTGGGAACGTTACTTCTTCGAAGACGCTCGTGTCAGCAGGGCCGAACTCCACACCGCTGCGGACTTTCTCGAGCATTACACCGACGAGCAGCTGAGCGACGAGCTCGAGGATCGAATCGTCGGGCCGCGTACCGATCCGGAAGGGCGCCCGATTCCCGAGTGAGAACCAGAACTGCCCATGGCGGCTATTGATGATCTCGGTCGATAGGGGTATTTTCAGGGAGCGATATGGCGACAAGCACAGTAGAGCAGTACCTGAAAACACTATTCAACCTCAAGCGTCGATCGGTCGGGGTTGTGCGAATGAAGGAACTCGCGGATGCTATGGAGGTCACTCCCGGCACCGCGACCGCGATGGTGAAGCATCTCGACCGGCAGGGGCTTGTCGAGTACACGCCGTGGAAGGGCAGCGTCCTTTCCAAAAAAGGCGAAGCGCTCGCGATCAAGATCCTTCGCCGCCATCGCCTTATCGAAACATTCCTCGAGAAGGTTCTCGGGTACGACTGGGCAGAGGTTCACGCCGAAGCCGAGCAACTCGAACACGCGGTCTCGGAGCTTTTCATCGAAAGGATCGACGCGCTCATGGGGCGCCCCGCCAATGATCCCCACGGATTTCCGATTCCGTCCGCGTACGGCGTGATCGACTCCGAACCGTTCGAGTCTCTTGCCACGTTAGACAACGGGACCCGCGTCGTGATCGTTAAGCTGTCCGACGAGACCTCGGAGTTCCTGACGCTCATGAAAGAACACGGACTCAAACCCGGCGAGCGGTTCGTTGTGATTCAGAACAGCAGCGCATCGGGGGTTGTAACGGTCCGTTCGGAGACGACAGGCGCCGACTTCACGCTCTCACGCGAGATAGCCGACAAAGTACACGTTCGAAACACAGAGGGTTGACCGACGGTGTCGGTCGGCAGACGTGGTTGAGCGGAGTCCGCGCGATTCGTTACGATTTAGCTCCGCCCCTCTTGATCGGTAACTCAAGCGTACAGAGACCACGTGTACACGTGCTCGTGTGATCGGATCGTCGGAAGATGACGGTAACGGGTAGGTCGTTCCACACCACCGGTTCGGTGTGCTCGACAACGTGAAACAGACCGTGCCCGAGCAGCGCCGCGATGTTCCAGAAGTCGTGGTGAAGCGCGTCGCGATACGGCACGTGGCCGTACTCGCCGGCCTCAATCACGGAGTCGCGTTCAAGCGCGAGACGCGCGAGCGAAACGCCGGACGGCACCGGTGAGTCGTACGTCGCCGCCGGAACCGGTGCGTGATCGTCTGTGATCGCCTCGAGCCAGTTGTCTCCCGAGCGGAACCGATTGAGCGCATCACGAAAGGTTTTTCGCTGCGCCGAGAATCTCTCGGGGAAATGCTCATCTAGGTACGTCAACAGGAGCAGTACCGACGCGTAGTCGGTGAGATACTTGCCTCGCCCAGGGCTACCGTCGAGCGAGGTGTGGACAAGCTCGCCGTCGACCATATGGCGCGCAAGCAGCTCTTCCATGAGCACCGCCGCGGCGTCCGCGCCGCCGTCGATTCCCGCGTACCGTTCGGCGTGGATCAACGCGACGCCGAGAAGCGCGTTCCAATCGGTGACGATTTTCCTGTCCGTGAACGGCTGTTCTCGTCTTCTCCGGACTTCAAGCAGTTTATCTTCAGCCGCCGCGAGCGCGGGAGAAATTCCGTCCCGTGACCGCAGCAGGTGGTTACGCCCCTCGAAGTTTCCTTCGGCCGAGACCGAGTAGTGACCGAGGAACTCCGCGAGCTCTTCGGCCGTGAGCGTCTCTTTTATCTCATCGATTTTCCAGGTGTACGTCTTGCCTTCGACGTGGTCGGTGTCCGCATCGTGTGCGGAGGAGTAGAGCGCGCCGTCGCGGAAGGTCTCTTGGAGGCAGCGATGGATGTCGCGCGCGACGGCACGGTATTCCTCGGACGAAAAAACCGACGCCGCGAGAGAGTACGTCCAGAGCGTGAGCGCCTGATCGTACAGCATTTTTTCGAAGTGAGGGATCGTCCACGCTCGGTCGACACAGTACCGGAAGAATCCACCTTGAAGGTGATCTTTGAGGCCACGTAACCGCATTATATCGAGGGTTTCACGCGCGATGTGCGCGAGATCCTCGTCGCCTGTCAGTTCGTACGCGTACAGCGTGTACAAGAGCGCCGTGTGGGGCGGAAATTTTGTCGTCGCGCCGAAACCCGCGCCTCCGGGGTCAAACGCTTTGAGCAAAGTGCGCGCGATCGAGTCGGGTACGACAAAACCGTGTTCGTCCGCGGCCGGAGCATGGTCGGGTTCCGGAACAAACTCTTTGATATCGGCGGATCGCGTCCTGTAGAACTCGATGATTCGTTCCAGAACCGGGAGGAAGCCCGGGCTTCCTGACCGTGGTTCGACCGGTAGATACGTTGTTGCAAAGAACGGGCGGGCGTCGGGAGTGAGAAAAGCGTTCAACGGCCAACCGCCGCTGCCGGTTGTCGCGACGAGAAACTCCATGAGCGTTCGGTCGATATCAGGACGCTGCTCGCGGTCGACCTTGATCGAGACAAAGTTCTCGTTCAGGAAGGCCGCGATCTTCGTGTCCGAGAACGCCTCGCGCGCCATCACGTGGCACCAGTGGCACGTCGAGTAGCCGACCGAGACGAAGATCGGTTTTCCACACCGTTTAGCGTAATCGAGCGTCTCGGTACTCCATTCGTGCCACCACACCGGGTTCTCGGTGTGCTGCGTGAGATACGGCGACATCGCGCGGCCGAGGGTGTTGCGCGCGAACTTCATCGTGTCTTGATCCGGCATGTATTCCTCCATGCGTGATGCGTGATGCGTGTAGTTGTGTGTCTGCCGCGCCGGACGAACTCAACGCCGCTAGTACGGGAGAATATACTCAAACTGGGGTCGGACCGTCTGCCTCATCATCTCGACTTCCACGAGTGGAATCGTTCGCGTCTCATCGTCCTCCGCGAAGTACCGGTCGACCGAGGTGAGTCGTCCGACGACTTCGATCCAGGCGTCCTCATCGGGTAACTCCTGCTCGGCGAGTCGTGCGGCGAGGCCGATCATCACCGCGTCGGAGCCACAACACCACATGAAGTACCGCGCGACGACAAGCTCGTCATCGGCGTAGTGAGGCTCTCGAAACACAAAACCTTCGAACCGGACTTCCCGGTCGAGAAACGTCTCCGGCTCTTCGTACAGGTGCGTGTAGAACGCATAGAATCGGTCGTCGCTCAGCACGACCGGCCCGATTTCCGGGATTTCGATGATTGAGCTCGGGTCAAACGACCCCGAGCCGCGGAACTCGTCACGGTCAACCCGCGCGAGCGCCCGCGTCGTTCGCAGTTCTCCGAGAGCGGTATCGGCGGCGACGAGCGAAACGCCGAGAACGATCAGCGGAAGAAAAAACACGACGATCCCGCGGTCACCGATTCCCGCGCCGTTTGTACGCGCCGTCGCCTCGCGCACCGCGAGTGCGGCAAAGATAACCGCCGATAGAATCCCGAACGGCATCCAGCCGCGCGGGACGTACGCCGAAAATCGTCCCGTCGCGAGCAGCGCTGCGATCGCGACGGCGTATAGACCGAGCACAGCCGCGAACACTCTGCGCGGCACGCGCGATCGGTCGCGGTTCACGCTCTACCTCCGGGTCCGGCCAGACCGATCCAGATAACCGCGCCCGTAACGACGACCGCGGCGGCCGCCACGCCGGCAAAGACACGCCGCACTCTCGACGTCCCGATCCGGAAAACGCCGCGCATCGGGATCACGGCCCCCGCGGCGAGAAGCACGACGGTCGCCGCCGCCGGGAACCGGTCGCTCACGAGCAGCGCGGAAAGCGGCAGAACGGTGTTCGGAATGCCCGATGCGACCCCGAGCGCGAGCGCGAACGGAATCGCGATTGCCCCGTGAATCGGCGGCACACCCGGTCGCGGGGCCTGCAGCACAAAATGCAGGACCGAGAACACGAGAGCGCCAAGCAGAAAAAACCTCAAGTCGTCGTACAGAGTACGTACGACGGTATCGAGGATATTCGTTTCGCTCGGACAATCGGTCGCGCGAGCGCGTGCGATCAGGTAAAAAACCGAGACGCCGAGAAACCCGGCGACGATTCGCCCGAGAACGATCTCGGGCCGGCCCGGAAACGCGCGCAGCGACGCGAAGAGCGCGACCGGATGCAGTACCGGCGCAAAAGCGACGAGAATCATCGTCGCGCGCGGAGATCTCGTCGTCAGGGCCGGACGGTAGAGTGCAAACAGCGCGTGCAGCGCCGCTGCGACGATTAGATACGGGACGGCTTCGAGGATCAGTCCGAGATACCGTGCCGAGAACGCCGCGACGAGACGATTCGGCGTCGTCAGAAGCAGAACTCCGATTACGAGAAGAGCGAACGAGACGTACACGACGATCAGCGGAGTCGCGTACCGCCGGGTGGCACGTCCGGATTCACCGACGCGCATCTTCGACCCTGTCCTGCGCGTTCGATCGTGAGGCGGGGGAAAAAGCGCCGATCCCCATCGTCAAAGGTGTGTTTTTCATCGATCGTGCTCCTCGTGCCGCCTTTTCCACAGTAGTCAATTGTATTTGAACCGGTCAAGCGGATGTGATACCGTACTGTACGATGTCAACGCGAGAACGTGAAACGCGAAGGTGGAGTCGTGTGGTGCTGATCGGCGTTGTATTGGCATGCTGTTCGGCCGGCGTCGTCGCGGCGCGCGACTTCTTCGAGCTTCCCGAGATCGTCGACCCAATGGGCATCGAAACGGGCAACCAAACGGGCAACCAAACGGGCGGCCGACCGGTCGAAGGGGGCGGTCACGCGTCGCCGCAGACGGTGTTTCTTCCGACGACCGTGACGGTGCTCGAGTACAACTCGTATTCGATCGCGGGTAATGAATCGAACAGCTTCGACGTACGCCTTCACGCGGGGATCACCGTGTACCGCGGGCACCGTGCCGCGGTGAACGTACATTTTGGATCGTATCTCATAGTCGGCCCGGTCGCCCCGGGGGACGATCCGGCGTCGATCGCCGAGTGGTGGATGAACGCCGTGTACTACTCGTACGGCGCCGTGGCCGGCGTGGGGTTGTGATATCGTCGCTCGTTCGATTCGGGTACCTCGACCTTTTCGATTACTGGCAGGCGGACATCGAAAAACCACGCGCGCGTTGGACCCTTCGGACGAACGTCGTCGCGTCGTACGAAAAAACACGCGTAACGCCGTTCATCCGGCTGAACCTCGACGCGCGTGCTCTTCGCGTGGGGGGATTCGACGCGGTCTTCGGCGGCGATCTCGGCGTCGCGGCGGGAGGCGCAGCCGGGCGGCTCGAACTCTACACGAGCGTGTACTCGACGCCCGACACCGAAGAGATAAAAGGCCGCACCGATCCGGCGTTCCTGGCCGGCTTCGGCGTTCGGTTTCGTGGGCGTTCTGCCGGCGGCACGGAAACGGCATTCCGGAGGTGACAATCCGACCGGTGCGCGGTACAATTGTTCACGAGGGAGGGTAATCGATGAAACGTCTGGTTATCGTGGCGTTGATCATGGTTATGGGCGCAGCGGTCGTGAGCGCCCAGACGATGATGAGCGTCGAAGTGCGTGAAACTCAAGTCCGGGTGAACCCCAGTTTCCTCGGTCGTGTCGAAGGAAACCTTGCGTACGGCGACCGTGTCGAAGTACTCGAGCAGCGGCAGGGTTGGGCGCGTGTCCGGCTGGAC
>PXBQ01000263.1 GCA_003566875.1 Spirochaetaceae bacterium
GGCGATTTCGATCGAACAGAAGACGACGAACAGAAATCCACGATCGACCGTCGGAACCGTAACGGAAGTTTTTGACTACTATCGACTTCTGTTCGCCCGGATCGGGACACCACACGATCCGGCGACCGGCGATCCGATCGTCCGCCAGACGATCGACCAGATCGTCGACCGAATCATGACGTATCCCGACGATGCCCGTGTTTCGGTTCTCTCACCTGTCGTGCGTGGAAAAAAGGGCCGGCACGAAAAGGTCCTCGAAGACGCGCGGAAGGCCGGGTTTGTGCGCGCACGTATCAACGGTAGAATCGTGCAGCTCGAAGACGAGATTGAGCTCGACCGGCAGAAAAGGCACACGATCGAGATCGTCGTCGACCGGTTGAAAATGAGTTCTACGATGAAAAAACGCGTCGCGGATTCGGTCGAGACCGCGCTCACGACGTCGGGTGGCATGGTCGTGACCGTCCGTCAGGACGGAGACGACACGCCTCCCGTCGAGGAGTCGTTTTCGGACAAGTTTGCGTACCAGGACGGAACGGTCGCGTTTCCCGAGCTCGAACCACGTCTGTTTTCCTTTAACTCGCCGTTCGGCGCGTGCCCGGGGTGTTCGGGCCTCGGCGTCTCGCTCGAGTTCGACCGCGACCTCGTGATACCCGACCCGTCGAAATCGTTCAACGAGGGTGGTATCGCTCCGTACAATCCTTCGGCGGCGTGGTATCGCAGCCGGTTCGAGTCGCTCGCGACGCATCTCGGATTTGGACTCGACACACCGATTAATGAGTTGCCCGACGACGTGGTGCACGCGATGTTTCACGGGACCGACGAAGCGATCGAACACACGTACGTCAACAAGAACAAAACGGGTCGGTTCGAGTACACGGCGCCGTTTCGTGGCATCCTTGACGATCTGAAACGGCGGTACACCGAAACGACGTCAGACGGCGTGAAGGAGTGGCTGGAGGGTTTTATGTCCCAACGCGCGTGCGAGCAGTGCGGAGGGAAACGGCTTCGGTCGGAAGCGCTCTGGGTTCTTATCGCCGGGAAGAACATCCATGACCTCTCGGCCGTATCGGTCTCCGACGCGCGGGCGTTCTTTGAGAGCCTCGAGCTGTCGGAGTCCGATCGCACGATTGCGCGCGAAATTCTTAAGGAAATCCGCTCGCGGCTCGGGTTTCTGGTCGACGTCGGGCTTGGCTATTTAACGCTCAACCGGAACGCGGCGACGCTATCGGGTGGGGAGGCGCAGCGGATTCGACTCGCGACGCAGATCGGGTCGTCGCTAGTCGGAGTTCTCTACATCCTCGACGAACCGACGATCGGTCTTCATCAACGCGATAACGAGCGCCTCCTGAAGACTCTTATGCACCTCAGAGACATTGGCAATACGTTGATCGTCGTCGAACACGACGAACAGACGCTGCGGTCGGCCGATTACATCGTCGATCTCGGTCCCGGCGCGGGGATCCACGGTGGACGCATCGTCGCCGAGGGTACCCCGGACGAAGTAATGGCCGCCGACGACAGCCTGACCGGCCGGTACCTCTCGGGACGGCTCGTGATGCCACGTCGCGAGACGCGCAGACCGAGCTCCGACGATGCGATCTCGGTGTACGGTGTGCGCGAAAACAACCTCAAGAGTATCGACGCGCGTATTCCACTCGGAAAAATGACGACGATTACCGGCGTTTCCGGGTCCGGAAAGTCTTCGTTGTTGACCGACGTCGTGTACCCCGCTCTCGTGAACCGGGTCACACGATCGCGCAAACGCGAGGGAGCATTCGATCGGATCGAGGGCGTCGAGCTCATCGACAAGGTGATAGCGATCGACCAGAGTCCGATCGGGCGAACGCCGCGCTCGAATCCGGCCACGTACGTCGGCGTGTTTTCGTTGATCCGCGATGTGTTCGCGTCGCTTCCGGAGGCGAGAGCGCGCGGATACAAGGCGGGCCGATTCAGTTTCAACGTAAAAGGCGGTCGCTGCGAGAACTGCGAGGGTGCCGGGACAAAAAAGATCGAGATGCACTTTCTTCCCGATGTCTACGTCACGTGCGAGGTGTGCGACGGAAAACGATTCAACCGAGAAACGCTTGACATACGGTACAAAGGACGAAACATACACGAAGTGCTCGAGATGACCGTAGAAGAGGCCTCGGTCTTTTTCTCGACGATACCGAACATCGCGCGACGACTCGAAACGCTCAACTCGGTCGGTCTCGAGTACATCAAGCTCGGTCAATCCGCGCTGACGCTGTCCGGAGGCGAGGCACAGCGAGTGAAGCTTTCACTCGAGCTCTCCAAAACGAGTACGGGCCGAACGTTCTACATCCTCGACGAACCGACAACGGGCCTGCACTTCGCCGACGTAAAAAAACTCATGGAGGTCCTGCACCTGCTCGTCGATCGTGGCAATACGATCGTCCTGATCGAACACAACATCGACGTGATCCTTCAATCGGACTTCCTGATCGACTTGGGCCCCGAGGGTGGCGACGCGGGTGGCCGCATTGTCGCGAGCGGAACTCCCGAACAGCTCGCCGAGTGTCGCGAGTCGTACACGGGCCGGTACGTGCGGGACGCACTGCACGCACGGAGTGTTCGGTGATCGAACACCGCCGGATTCTTGCACGAGTCGCCGCACGACTTGTGTTCGCTCTCGCGGTGTTATGCGTGAGCACCGCGAATATCGGTGCTCAGGACGGGTTGGTCGAACACTCGGCTCTATCGGAAAGTGATGTCGTTCGGCGCGACGTCGAGACCTCGGACTACTATGAGCTGCTCGCGTGGGCCGAACGACTCGGCTTGTCCACACGCGGCACGCGTACGGATCTCGTCTCGCGACTGTTCGCGCACTATGGCATCCCGCGCGACACAGCAGCACCGACCCAACCGGCTCGCCGGATCACGATCGATACCGCAAAGGAGGCCGAGTACTTCACGATCGAAGAACTCGACGAACAAAACGTGCGGGTTCGAGGCGGCGTACGGATCACGATGGAGGACACCGAGACAGGCGCGGTTCATACGATCGAAGCCGACGAGGTGACGTTCAATCAGACCGAAGAACTGCTCGTGGCGCACGGCGATATCGTGTACACGATCAGCCGTGCGACCGGGAGTGAGTTTTTCTACGGCGAGGGGCTCGCGTTTCGCCTCGACACGTGGGACGGGGTATTCATCGACGGCGTATCGGAGAGAGACCGGCGCATCGAGGAGGAAGACCTCACGTTCCTTTTTTCCGGCCGGTACATCACACGATCGCGCGAGGACGTGATCGTGCTCGAGTCGGGGACGATCACGTCCTCACGCGCGGTGCCGCCGTACTACTCGATCCGCGCGGGGAAAATATGGATTCTCGGACCGGGGGAGTGGGGGTTGGAAAACGCGATCCTCTACGTCGGTCGCGTTCCGGTTCTGTACTTCCCGTTTTTCTTCCGTCCGGGTGATCGTCTTTTTTTCAACCCGTCGCTCGGTTATAGACTCCGCGACGGGTACTACATCCAGACGACGACGTACCTGCTCGGACGGCCCGACGAGTCGCGCTCGCCGTTCTCGTTCTTGCAGATTGCCGAAGAGGCACGAGCCGGTGGAAGGCGCGAGATCGTGGGGTTGTACGTACGCGAGACCGACGAGCCCGCCGAAGACCCGAAAGGCGTACTCAAGGTCCTCGCAGACATCTACACGAACCTCGGTGCGTTCGTGGCGATCGAAGGTTCGTTCGAGGGAGTCGGGCCGGTCACGACTCTTGGGTTTCGGTCGGGTCTCGCTGCAACGCGTCACGTGTACGAAACAGCGGCGGGATACACGACACGCCGGGTAGACGGCGATGTTATCCACCCGAGCAGCTGGAACTCTGCCTGGTTTCTCGGCACCGAACTTCCGTTCAGGTACGATATCGATCTGACGTTCCAGCTCGTGTACGACGCGCTGCGCGTGCGGGGGACGTTCGAAGCGCTCTCCGATCCGTACATGCGCCGCGATTTCTCCGATCGTGCCGAGGATATCGACTGGACGAGCGTGTTTTCCCCCGCGGAGACGACGACAGCCGAGAAAACGACCGCGACGTGGAGCATCGCCTCGTCGTTCATGCCGCGCGCGCTCGGGCTGTCTCCGTACGTCCAAACGTTCGGCGTCTCGACGCTCGACGCGTCGTTCAGGTTCCGCTCACGGACGATTCCTGCCGACCGCCTCGACGCGACCGTCCTGCAAGCCGACCGCAGCCCGGAAGCCCGGTTCTTCTATCCGGATATTCTCGTTGCGCCCGACATCGCGGTAAGAATCGCGGGAACACCGATCTCATCTCAGTACGAGACACGCCCGGCGTCGGCCGCCCGGCCGCCCGACGATGAGCACCCGGATCTCGACGATTTTCGACCGCCATGGTCCACTCCTGACGACGAGGTGGACGATGAACAGCCGGATCGACCGTTTCGGCTTCCGCCCGTTTTTGGCCGGCTCGCCGACCCGAGCCCGGCTCCGGGTATCACGTACTCCGTCACGTACGACGCGACGCCGCGAGTCGTCGTCGAGAACCTTACCGACTCGAGCGAATGGCGCCACCCTGAAGATATATCGTTGAATTTTCTGTACGGTACGCTTACGTCGAGAAACACCGGAAGAATCGGGGTCCAGTGGGCCGCCCGCGGTAATCTCGTTTCGGTTCGAAACACCGTGAACATCGCAGCGCAGTACCGAACGCTCATCAACGACGATAATCTCGAACAAACCGAACGCGAGACTCGCACCGAACAGAGCTATCGTTTTTCCTCGGCCAACATCCGGAACGATCTTTCGTTGACCTCGTTTTTCGTGACCGCCGACCGGTTCGACCGTACGAACGTATCGTACGGGCTCGATACGCTTCTGTATCAACGCGCTTTCGATTCGTTTCGTTTCGCCGGTGAGCCGGTGTTCATCGACGACTTCTTCAAATGGGAGCCGGAGTACATCCGCTCACACTCTCTCGGCTTGAACCTTTCGGCACGATTTTTTGACGCGGAACAGACGCTCCAGGTCCGTTCTGACTTGCCTCCGCTGTCCTCCCGGTACACCGGCAGCACCCGCTGGATCACCGGCCCCGTCACTTCGTCGGTGCAAGCCTCGATTGCGCGCGACGAAGAGGCCCTCGAGTGGATCCCGGGTCCGGTGACACTCGCGCAGGAGATCCGACTGGGACCGATGATCCGTATCAACGAGAACCTCGTGTACAACACGGCGGACCGGGAGTTCCGATCGAGCAGAACTCGTATCACCGCGGGACCATTCTCGAGTACGTTCGACATGCAGAACTCCGCGAGGTACGAGTTCCGGAGTCCCGATGACGGCGGTCCCGAAATCGGTTGGATCGTGACCGACGACACGGCGTTCCGACCGTCGGGGATCGGGGCAACGGTTCGATACAATCGGACGTTTGATCCGTTCTGGAAGAACAGAGTGACGTTTCGATTCGAGACCGGCGCCGACTGGCAGATGAATCTGCTGCGGTTCACCGAGTCGCGGTTCGACTTCACACTCGCCCTGACACTCGGTATTCACGAGTTCCTCGATCTGACCTTCTCGTCGCGTTCGCGGAACTCCGTGACGTATCAGTACATCCCAAGACTCGCGGATACCGTCGGGGTACGACAACGGAACGTCGCCGCCGATCTTCTCCGCTCGTTCAACTTCTTCAACGAGCAGGACCGCATCGACTCACCGTTCAACCTGCAGGATCTGTCCGTGCGCGCGACGCATTATCTCGCCGACTGGGACCTTTCGATCACGTACCGCGGTTCGCCGCAAAGGCGTGTCCTGTCGGTGGACGGTGAACCCGAACGCCCGGTCTTGAAGTGGGTCGGAACGTTCACCGCGTTTCTGATATGGCGTCCGATCCCGGAACTCAGAACGCGCGCGCGTTACGACGAGGACGGGTTCGATTTCGATACCGAACGACCATGACGCGACGAGACCGCGAGTACTTGA
>PXBQ01000341.1 GCA_003566875.1 Spirochaetaceae bacterium
GATCAGCGGCTGCTGCGCTGATCTGCTCGGCGAGGCTGAGCCGTTCCGGCGATGCGGCGCAGCCGGCGAGAATGCCGGCAGCAGCGATCACCGTGAGCAGAGGGCGAAGGCGCGAATCCGATGGCCGTTGCCGGTGGCGGCCCCGCCCCGTCGGCGCAGCCACGGAACTGCCCCGGTCTCTGAATTGCGCCGAACCCGATTTCATCCGCATAGCTACGCGCCCCCAAACTTCCCCGATCGCGACTGCGACCCGCCCGCGCAACCCGTCCGCGCGATACGCTCGCTCAAACGGAAACCCTCAACCCGTTTCGCGCGGGCTCCGTCGTGCATTACCCGTCCATACGTGCGGAGCCGGACCCACCGCGACGGCACCGCCTTGCGGCTGACCAGCCGGCCTGTCGGCGCCGCCCTTGGAGGCGCAGCTTGCAGGCGCAGACGGTCTGACTGCGCGAGGTGATCCGTTGCGCCGCACGATCGGACGCTACTCATACCTGTTAAATTCCTCGCCAAATACAGCTTTAGACTGATTCCAGCGAATCATTGTAATCAAAGGTCATATCGTCAGAATGTGCAGCCTCTGGCAAGGGCTCTGCCCAGAATTCGACGTCGCCCATGTCGATGTCTGCGGCATGTGTTGCCATCCCGACACGGCTCGCGGCGCGGACCACGTCGCTGAAGGCCGGTTTGCCGGCTGCAAGCGCGGTGGCGGGATCGATGCGCATGGCATCCTCGGTTTCCGCTGACTGCGCTTCGATGGTGATCGTCAGCGTGACCTGCGCGCTCTCGCCGCCGGGCAGCGTCGCGGTGATCACGATCTCGTAAACCCCGGCTGTGCCCTCGGGCGCATCGACGATGAGGCTGCCGGTCGTGGCGTCAAACGACATCCATTCCGGCAGATCCTCACCATCGCTGAGCCCCGCGGTGACGGAGACCGGCAAGGTCGCATCCGCAACCACGAAGGTGGATGCGGGCAGGGTGACGGTGAAGGGACCATCCGCGCTGCTGCCGGTGACGGGGAGAACCGGCGTCTCGGCGCGAATCGCTTCGCCTGGTGCCAGCAGGCCGACGGTCGGCGCGATGAAGAACCCGGGGACGATGGTGCGGACTTCGCCGCCGCGCGGTTCCGCCTGCTCGGCAAAAGCAGGTTCGGCCTGAGCAGAGGCCGGAAGGGACGCAAAGGCGCCTGCGGAAACCTGCTGCATCGGTTGGAACAGAACAGATTGCGGGGGGGGCGCCGCAGGCGGAGGGGGAGGCGCCGCAGGCGGAGCATGGGGTGCGGGTGGCGGTGCCGGCGGCTCAGGCGCCGCCGCGGGCGGCTCGGGCGGCGCCACCACCGCGAGCGGCGGCCCTTCGATCGTGAGCGTGACCGATGCGCTCGACGTGACAGTGCCGTCGGAGACGAAGATGTCGAATATCTGCGTGTCGCTCTCGCCGGCGGCGAGGCGGCCCGGCTCGGGAACGAAGACCAGCTTGCGGATCGCCTCCTGCGCTTCGGCTGCGGAGGGGATGCCGGAGCGATTGTAAACACTGAAACCGGTGCCGGTGAACCCGGCATCCGCGAGGGATTCTGCCGTGAAGGTACCCATGCCGAGCTTGTCGCCGCCTATGACGATGCTCAGCACCTGGCCGGGATCGGGATCGGCGATGGTGACATCGGGAAAGAGCGCGATGCTGCCCGATTGCGCCACGGTGGCATCGCTGAATCCGGCGATCGCCGGCGGATCGTTGACGGAGGTGACGGTCACCGTGGTGCTCTGCTCCGCCGCTGCCGCGATGCCGTCATCGACCCGCGCGGTGATGACGACATCCTCGGTATCGCCGGGGGTGAGGCGGTTTTCGACCGGGGCGAAGACGAGGGCGCGCAGGGCGGCCTGCGCAGTCGCGGCATCGGGCGCGGTGCGCTCATAGATGCCGCCACCCAGATCCGTGAAGCCGGCGGCGGTCAGCGATGTGGCGGTGAAGCCGCCGCGATCGGGCTCATCCACCGTCACCCGCAGGGTCAGCGGCTGATCGATGTCGGGATTTGCGACGACGGCCCCGGCGAAGGGCGCGCTCGTGACATTGTCGTTTTGCGCCAGCGTCGCGGCGATGCCGGTGAGGGTGGCCGCGTCATTGACCGAGGTGGTGGCGATCTGCGTCTGCGCCTGATCGGTCGCCTCGCCGTCATTGACCACCACGGTGAGTGTCGTTGTCTCGGTCGCCCCCGGTGCGACGCGGTTCTCCGCCGGTGTGAAGACGAGGGCGCGCAGGGCCGCCTGGGCATCGGCCTGGTTGCCGTTGAAGACATAGGAGCCGTCGCCCTGATCCACAAAGCCGCCGAGATTGGTCAGGCTGCCCTTGGCCGCATCGTCGAGGCTCACCGTCACGGTGAGGGGTACGCCGGGGCCGTCGATATCGACGACCGTGGCGCCGGTGAAGGGGGTGATGGTGCTCTTGTCGTCGGTGGCCTGCGGGCCGGGAGCGATGCCGCCGAGTTCCGGCGCATCGTTCACGCCGATCACCGTGACGGCGATGCTCGCCGGGTCGCTCGTCGCGGCGCCGGGGCCGGCGGCGGCGTCGCGGATGGTGAGGGTGAGGGTGCGGGTGGTCTCGGTCGGCGCAGCCGTATCGAGATTCTCGTAGGCGAGGGCGCGCACCAGGGTGGTGACGGCGGCGGGCGTCGCCGCGTCGTTGAAGGAGAAGACCAGATCGTTGCCGTTGGTGCCGCCCGACCACGTGCCGATCACGGTGCCGGCGACCAGGACATTCGCCCCGTCCAGCGTGATCACGCCGGCTTCCTCGATGATGGCGAGACGGTCTTCGGCGGTGACGTTGTTCGCGGTGACCGACAGGCGCAATTCACCCCCGTCGAAATTCGCGGAATCGGCATCGGTGATCACGGCGTCGAGGCCGGTGTTCAGGCGCACGAGGCCGGTATCCTCGGTATAGTCGATGGCGCCGGCAAAGCCCGCGATGACGGGCGGATTGGGCGTCGCTTCGATGGTGAAGGCGACCGTCGCGGTCGATTGGTCACCGTTCGGCCCGCCATCGGCGCCGCCATCGTCGATGGCGAGGGGGAAGCCGCGTGCGCCGAGGCCGGAGGGGGCCTCGTAGGTGAGGGCGCGCAAAAGCGCCTCGACGCGCGCAGGCGTCGCATCCGCGTTGAGATCGATGCGCAGCACGTTGCCGCCCTGCCCGTCCTCGCCAGCGGCCACGGTGCCGATGACGGTGCCGCCGACCGCGACCGCCTCGCCCTCGGCAAACTGGCCATCGCCGCCGGAAGTCGCGCCGGTGCCGTCGAGGCCGAAATTCCCGTTGGCGGTGCCGGTATTCTGGGTGATCTGCACGAAGCCGCCATCGAAGACGGTCGTATCGAGATCGCTGACGGTTGCATCCGCGAACAACCCGATCGCCGCAGGGCCGGTTCCGGCGACGACGCCGCTGCTCTCGCCGGCGACGCCGGTGATGATCGGCGGATCGTTGACGGCGACGAGCGTGACGGTCGAGGCGATGGCGAGCGCCGTCGTGTCCTGCCCGCCATCCGCCGTCCCGCCGGAATCGGTGATCTGCGTCAGCGTCACCACGCGCGGCGCGGCGACGGTGGGATCGTTGCTGTTGTTGCGATAGGTGAGCCCGTCGATGAGGGTCTGCGTCGTGGCGGGCGTCGCGGTGAGACCGGTGATGCTGATTGTGGCGGTGGAGTCGGTTACGCTGATCGCGACGGTGCCGCCGGCGGCAGTGCCGCTGGTGCCGTTGGTGAGCGCGAAGCTGCCGCCATCGATGAAGATCCGCTCATCCGCGCCGTCTGCCAGATTGGACACGGTGAAGCTCAGCCCGGTGATCGTCTGCCCCGCCTCGATCGTGTCGATGCTGGTGCCCGAGAACAGGCTCGCCTGCGCGCCGCTCTCGATGAAGGTCGGATTGCTCGGCGTCGTGGTCAGGCTCGGGGGATCGTTGACCGGGGTGATGGCGATCTCGGTGGTGCCGCTGACGGTCTCGATGCCGCCGGTGCCCTGGCTGCCGTCATTGCCGTCGGAGAAGGTCCAGCGCAGGCTGGCTGTGGCGGGCGGATCGTCGGATGCATTGGCGTAGTGCACGGCGCGCAGCGTCTCGACGACCAGCGCCGTGGTCGGGATGGTGCCGTTATTCTCGAAGGTGATCTGGATCTGGCCGTTGCCGGTATCGGCGATCACCGCGATGACGTTGTCACCGGCAGTAACCGTGCCCCCGCCGGCGGGGCCGCCCGCGACCGTGAGCGAGCCGCCGGTGGCGATGCTGAAGCGGTCGTCCTCGGTCAGGCCGCCATTGCGCATGATGGTGAGGCTCGCGCCCGCGTAATTGCCGTCGCCGGCATTGAGCGCATCGAGCTCGATATCGGCGATGCTGACGCTCGGCGCGATCTGCACCGGCGCGCCGCCCTCGATGAAGGTGGCGCTGCTGGTCAGATTGGTGAAGACCGGGGCGTCGTTCACGGCGGTGACGTCGAGGGTGATGGTGCCGTCTGCAGGGCCGGTATCGGCGGCGTCGCGGATGCGGGTGGTGATGGTGACGTCCTGGTCCCAGTTCGCCACGGGCGTGAAGGCGACGGCGGCGAGCGCGGCGTTGACGTCCGCGACGGAGCCGCTCACCGTCCAGATGCCGGTGCCGGCATTGTAGCTCGACGTCGCGGCGCCGAAGGTGCCGGTGGAGAGGGTGCCGGCGGCGGGGGTGTTCAGGGTGAGCGTCGCGGTGATCACCTCGCCGACATCCGGATCGGTGACGACGATGTTGCCGAGCGCGACGGGTTCGGCCGGGTCCTCGGTATAGGTGACCACCTGCGTCATGTTGCTCGCGGTGGGCGCGTCGTTGATCGAGGTGGAGACGACGGTGGTGGTGGCGTTGCTGATGCTGTCGATCCCGTCCGACACCGCGACGGTGAAGGTGGTCGTCTCGGTTGCGCCGGGCGCGACGCGGTTCGCGGCGGGGTCGAAGACGAGGGCGCGCAGGGCGCTCTGGGCGGCTGCGGCGCTGGCGAGGCCGGTGGCCTGATAGACGCCGCCGCCGGAATGGCTGAAGCTGCCGAGATTGGTCAGCACGCCCTTGGCTGCATCATCGAGCGTGACGGTGACGGTGAAGGTCTGGTCCACATCCGGGTCGCTGATCGTGGCATCGGCGAAGGGGCTGATCGTGGCGTTGTCATTGACGCTCTGCCCCGCCGTGAAGCCGCCGATCGCGGGGGCGTCGTTGATCGAGGTGGAGACCACGGTGGTGGTGTCGTTGATGGTATCGGTGGTGCCGTCATTGACGGTGATGGTGAAGGTGGTGGTCTCGGTCGAGTTTGGCGCGACGCGGTTTTCAGTCGGTTCGAAGACGAGGGCGCGGATGGCGGCCTGGGCATCCCCTGCTGAGCGCTCGCTCAGGGTGTAGCTGCCGCCGCCGGCATCGACGAAGCCGCTCGAAGCAAGCGAGGCGGCGGTGAAGGCGCCCTTGGCGGCATTGTCGAGGGTGATCGTGACGCTGACATTGTCGCCATCATCATCCGAGATGGTGACGCCGGAGAAGGGCGAGAGGCTCGCATTGTCATTCACCGCCTGCCCGGCCTGAACGCCGCCGATCTCGGGCGCGGCATTGGTCACGGCTTCGGCGATGACCATGTTGTCGATGGCGATGGATGCAAAAAGCGCCGGGACATCAGGATAGTCGGTTCCGCCAAAATTAAACGTGCTGCTCGATCGAATAAAAAAGCCGGTTATATTATCGAAGCTTCCAGTTGTTGGTGAAGAAAAATCAATGTCATTTATTATATCAATTGACGGTGATTCGATTCTGAATGTGCCAACCTCGGTACCGTTATCCAGGCCTACGAATTCAAACCAGTCAATTGTAAAACTTGAATCAAGGCTATAAAGTACTAAATCTAAACTCAATAAGGAGAAAGCTGATGAGTCCGATGAATCCATTCGC
>PXBQ01000056.1 GCA_003566875.1 Spirochaetaceae bacterium
CGAGCGAGGGCATCACGAGACGCAGGCCGTGCGGCGCCCATTTCGCGAGGGTTTTTTCGGGCGCGTGCATACCAAAGATTTTGCCGTTGCGCCGCGCGGCTTCCGAGACACGCTCGATCGCGGCATCCTGCCGCGGCGTGTCCGGGTTCCCGGGGGATCCGAGCGAGACCGCGAGATCGTTCGGCCCGATCAGGAGCGCGTCGAGCCCAGCGACCGCGGCGATCGCGTCGATGTTCTCGATGCCCGCGGCCGTCTCTATCTGAGCGATCGCGATCACTTCACGGTTTTCGCTCTCCATGATCTGTGACGCCGGGGTTCCGGTACGGTACCGCGTGTGCCCTGCGCCCGTGCAGAGTCCGCGCTCGCCGACCGGGGTGAACTTCGACCACCCGACGAGTTTTGCCGCCTGTTCGGCGGTCTCGACCATCGGCACCATCACGCCACGCGCGCCGCTATCGAGAACACGCGAGACGTATCCCCGCGAGAGCTCCGGCACGCGCACCAGAACGGTGAGCTCGGGCGGCGCGGCCGCGCAGATCGTCGCGACGGTCTCGATCGCGTAATCCCCGTGTTCCATGTCGAGCATGATGAAATCGAGCCCGGCGGCCGCGGCGACTGGTCCAACCGCGGCTGTCCGGACGATCCGGACCATGACGCCGTACCGCGCGTTTTTCGTGCTATGGTCGAACAGACTCATCGGTGGTGCTCCTTATCGGCACAGTACGCCGCAAACCGTCACACCGTACCGCGTCCACGACAATTCGGTCAATCGTACCTCACACAAAAAAGGGCCCCTCACGGGGCCCCCGAACCGGACGCGAACGTCCGGTTCTGTTCGATTGTCAGACGCCTGTTCCCTCAGAACTTGGCGTTTGTGAATCGTACTTCATAATCTATCCCTCCTTTTCGGTCCTTGCGGCGTGATCGGCGTCGACTCCGAGCTTACGCTGCGAGCGACCGGCGATTTGGTGGGAGCTTGCGCTCCATGGTCCGACGGACCATACGCGACGACCTCTCGTCGCGTCAAAACGTCCCGGGACAAAAAAAGCTATCCCCGGCGTATATGGCTCAGGCCACAAGACACTGGGGATAGCTTCTTCCAATCGAACAAAGAGATAGTAACCGATACGGGACGAAACGTCAATACCGGCAATGTCTGAAATCGCCGGACCCGATCACATTGTCACGAACGCGCCTCCGCCTGTATAGTGTCGCCGGTTGCACATATATGGATAACACCGACGAGCCGCAAAACCCCGACGCAGATTCCGACCGGCCGATCGAACACGAGATACACGTCTCGCCAACGACGCTCAGGTCGGTCAGTTTCAACGACTATCTCAGGCCACAGAGGTGGAACTGGAATCTGCTTCTGCGTGGAATCGACCGGGGGATCGAGAAAAGCGTGCGTCGCCCGCTCGAAGCCGTCTCGGTCCGGAGTTTGCGGTTCTTCTACCTCGACGGAATCTTCGCGACGATCAGCGAAAACTTCTACGCGAGTTTCATCGTTCTGTTCGCGCTTGCGTTCGGCGCCGAGGGCCGGACGATCGGGCTCATGACAGCGGTCGCGAACCTCTGTGGGACGATCGCTCTCTTTCCGGGCGCGGCGGCGATCGAGAAAACCGGCGTTCGTAAGCCGCTGATCCTCGCGTCGGGCGGCGGGGTCGGTCGGCTCGCGTTACTTGCGCTCGCGGTACTGCCGTTTTTCACGCGCACGCCGCCGGTCACGCTCATCGCGATCATCGCGCTTCACGGAGTCCGTGCGTTCATGGGCAACTTCGCGAATCCCGCGTGGACGTCGCTCGTGGCCGATGTTGTGCCGAACGAAATCCGCGGCAGGTACTTCAGCCGAAGGAACCAGGCGATGGCGCTCGCGGCGATGCTCGCGGCGCCGCTCGCGGGCCGGATTATCGGCGCGTTCCCCGGCGCAGACGGCCTTGGGATTCACGGGTATCAGATCGTTTTTTCGATCGCTTTTGTCGTGGGGATTCTCGGGACCGTGTCGTTCGCGGGGATCAAGGAACCGATCGTACCACACGACCAAAAACCGCGGCATGCACGCGGCGACTTGCGCCGCGCGCTCCGCGAGAATCCACGCTACATCGGTTTTGTCGCGGGAGCTTTCATCTGGAACCTCTCGATCCAGATTTCCGCGCCGTTTTTCAACGTCTATCTCGTGCAGGATTTCGGCGCGACCGCGTCGATCGTCGGAATCAACGTCGGCATTTTTTCGATCGCGGGCCTGATCGGTCAACGCGTGTTTGGGCCGCTTCTCGACGCGCGTGGCACGGTATTCCTCCAGAAAACGACCGGATTCATGATTCCGTTTGTGCCGCTTTTTTGGATCTTCCTCACGCGAGCGGAGCAGTCTTACGCGCTGAACGCATTGGCGGGGTTCCTCTGGTCAGGTTACAACCTCGCGAACTTCAATTATCTGCTCGAGTCGAGCCCAAAATCGCAACGCGCCCGCGCGGTCGCGCTGTATCAAACAGTCGTGTTCGCGAGCGCTGTGATCGGGCCGTTGATCGGCGGTTTGGTCTCCGATCTCGTCGGGTATCGTCCGATCTTCGCGTTGAGCGGACTCGGCAGGATGATCGGAATCGTCGTGTTCGCGGTTACTCACCGAATCAGGAAAACGGCTCAGGAAAATCGACCGTACCGTTGAACCGCGGCCATGAGCAGTCGCATCCCGCTGAGCCGGCTCCCGTTATTGATCGAGCCCGCGGTTGTGAAACTGAGGCCACGCGTCTCACGCGCCTGTTCGAAGTCACGCAGGAACTCGGCGACCATGTTTGCCTCTTCGTTCCGGCTGTACGTGAACGGCGCGAGCTGACCGGAAATGACCGCGTTGGGGCAGTACCCGCGTATCTCGGACACCGTGAGCGACGGCCCGAAATTCACTCCTTTGAAGTCAAGCTCGCTCAGGAGTGGTAGCAGATGCCCCATCGCCGAGTCGCTGTGCTGGAACCGACGGTCTTCGGGATCCGGAGCGAACGCGGCAAAAACCTCGCGGTGGATCGGCATCGCGAAGAACTCGAACATTTCCGGCGTGAAGAGGCAGCTGTTGTCGTCGGCCCACGACCAGCCGCGGGGAGCCGTTTCCTCGGTGTACCCGGCCTCCTGGTCGATGAGACGTGCGCGAGCGATAATCGCGCGGGCGATGACGTCGGAGAACCGTCGCATCAGATCCGGATCGTCGTAGTACAGATACAGCGTGTTCTCGACCCCGAAGATCGAGCACGCAAACGTACACGGTCCGCGTTGGTGGCGGTACAAAGGCACGGTTTCTCCAAGAGCCGTGAGCCGCGCCTTCTGCTCGGCCCAGTCCTCAGGAAGCAGCAACGCGGGCAGATTCTCGAGCCGTTTCTCCGCACGATCGAGAACGGCGCGGAGTTCGTCGCCGTCGTACGCGGACTGCGTGAGCCACCACGAACCACTCGCCCCGCCTTCCCACACGTTCCGCGCGTCGAAGATTTCGTGCAGTCCCTTGATCTCGGGCCACTCGCGTTCGGGATCGCGGGGGGTCTCGGGTACGATCCGCCGACCGACGATCTCTTCCGCGAGGTCGTTGTACCGGCGCGAAAGTTCAAGCGCCCATTTTTCATCCTGATACAGAAAACGCCACCAGTCCTGCTCGACTCCGAGCTCGTCGAAGATACACTCCCACGTCAGAATCGCGCTGAACGCACACTGCGGAATCGACGCTCCGAACGGGTCGGCACGTGCGATATCGTTGTCGCGCCAGAACGCATCGAGGTCGACCGGCGCCAAACCACCCGCCGCGCGGGTGTCGTCAAGAAGTCTGTCGATCATGATCTTGTGTTCGGCGCCGGTCTCCGCGTACGCACCGGTCTCAGCGGCGGTTTGTGTTCTCACGGTCTCTCCTAAATTTTACGCGTGGGTTATTTCGGCCGTCACACCCGACCCCATTTTTTTGAGTGGAGCGCACGAGTCCAGAACCATCCCGACCGGATTGACCGCGGATGCAGCGACAGGTGCCGAACCCTCGCTCGCCGGCGTCGGACCAAAAAAAACGCAAAGCGCTTGCCCCTGAGGCCAGTACGCGAGTTCGCCTACCTTCATTATGTCACGCGCGTCGGCCTCAAGCTCGAACTCGGTCTCGATACTTCCGTAGTACTCGTCGCCCCAGCGACTCATCCGTACGGTCATCGGCAGTAACTCGACGATTCCACCCGCGGTCGCAGAGTCGTTCAGCTCGGCGTGAAACTCTTTGCCTTCGATCGTGATGAGAATTTGGGTCGCCATACGCACCTCCAAAACACGTGCGGTGTGTCTGTCTTACGTCATTGTACCACGCAGACCGGGATGGTGAAAGCTAATTCTCCGCTCGGAGTTTTGCGAGCCGGTCGGCGACGAACGCCACGACCTCACCGAGCGCGACGGTCTCTCTCTCGCTCCGACCGCGATGTTTGAACTCGACGACACCGTCGGCGAGTGTTTTCGGCGACACGACGATCCTGAGCGGCACGCCGATGAGGTCCGCATCGGCAAAGGCAGATCCCGCCTTCTCGTCACGATCGTCGTACAAAACGTCGATCCCCGCGTCGACCAGCGACCGGTAGAGAGCCTCGGCCTTCTCGGCGACGTCGTCCTTCTTCAGATTCAACGCGGTCACGTGAAGCTCAAACGGCGCGATCGAGATCGGCCAGATCGGGCCGTACTCGTCGTGCGACTGCTCGATCACCGCGGCCATCGCGCGCCCGACTCCGATCCCGTAGCACCCCATGATCATCGGATGCGCGACACCGTTCTCGTCGAGGAACCGGCAGTTCATCGACTCGGTGTACTTCGTCCCGAGCTGAAAAATGTTCCCGACCTCGATGCCACGCTTCATCTCGAGTGGATCGCCGGTAACCGGACACGTATCGCCGGCACGAACGGTCGCGATATCGACAACATCGACCGAGTCAATCGTGTCGGCGAGATCGCGGTCGAAGTTGAACCCGGTGTAGTGATACCCGGCTTCGTTCGCGCCGACGATCAGGTTCGGCGTCTTGGCCGCGGTCGGGTCAACGACGATCCGGACTTTTTCAGGGTCGAGCGCCATCGGTGAAGCGTACCCGGGAACGGCCCCCGCCGCGCGGATCGTCGCGTCGTCGGCCATTCTGATTTCGGGCGTCCCGAGAAAATTCTTGAGCTTGGTCTCGTTGACTTCGATATCTCCGCGGATCATCGCAAACACCAGGTTGTTCTCGGCCGTCCGGTAGAATACTGCTTTGCCGGTGCGGTCGGTCGGACGCCCGAGGAACTGCGCGACGTCGTCGATCGTCTCTTTCCCGGGAGTCGGGACTTTCTCGAGCTTCTCGGCCGGTTCATTTGGGTACGAGTACACCGCAGTCGCGATGTCACGGTTTGCCCTGTACGATCCATCAGGCGACATGAAGATGATATCCTCGCCGGAGTCCGAGATCGCCATGAACTCGTGCGAGACGCTGCCGCCCATCATCCCGGTGTCCGAGAGGATGCTCACGACCGATTCCATCCCGAGCCGTGCGAATATCCGTTCGTACGCCGCGTGAGCGCGCTCGTAGTACGCGTCGAGATCCGCCTGACTCGTGTGAAACGAGTACCCGTCCTTCATCGTGAACTCGCGGACCCGGATCAACCCTGCACGGGGACGCGCTTCGTCTCGATACTTCGTCTGAATCTGGTACAGCATGACCGGCAGTCGGCGATACGAGTTCACCTCGGTCCGGCAGAGATGAACCACCGCCTCCTCGTGCGTCATGCCGAGAAGCATTTTTTTCTCGTTACGGTCGTCGAACCGGAGCAGCTCCTGGCCGACGGTGCTATACCGTCCACTTTCTTCCCAGAGCTCGGCCGGCAGAACAACCGGCATCAGAATCTCCTGACCGTCGATCGCGTCCATCTCTTGTCGGATGATCTGCTCGATCTTCC
>PXBQ01000478.1 GCA_003566875.1 Spirochaetaceae bacterium
AGGGCAAAAAGCTCGAACCGGTCTGCAAGAAAGGAGATTTTCGAGTCGGCGTGATCGGGCTCGACCATGGCCACATCACCGGAATGTGCAGCGGCCTCGTCGAGGCGGGTGCCGAGATCACGATGGTGTACGACCCGGACGCGGCAAAAGCCGAGGGCTTTGCGGCGCGATTCCCGGGTACCAAAATTGCGGCGCGACGTGAGGACGTGCTCGAAGACAAATCTATCCAAATGATCGCGAGCGCGGCGGTTACCGCCGACAGGTGCGCGGTCGGACTCGACGCGTTGTCGCACGGCAAGCACTACTTCTCCGACAAAGCGCCGTTCACGACGCTCGATCAGCTCGCCTCCGCACGCGCGAAGGTCGCCGAGACCGGACTGATCTGGGCCGTATGTTACTCCGAACGCGTGCAGAACGAGGCGGCGGTGCACGCCGGGCGCCTGATAATGGACGGCGTGATCGGCCGCGTTTTGCAGGTCATCGGGATGGGTCCTCATCGGTTGAACGCGCCGTCGCGCCCCGAGTGGTTTTTTCAGAAAGAAAGGTACGGCGGAATCCTCACCGATATCGGGAGCCACCAGATCGAGCAGTTCCTGTACTACTCCGGCGCAACCGACGCACGGGTTCTACACGCGAAGGTCGCGAACTATGCGCACCCCGAGTACCCGGAGCTCGAGGACTTCGGCGACGCGACGCTCGTCGCCGATAACGGAGCGACGAACTACTTCCGCGTCGACTGGTTCACGCCCGACGGGCTGGGGACGTGGGGCGACGGCCGCACGTTCATCCTCGGGACCGAAGGTTACATCGAGATGAGGAAGTACATCGACGTCGCTCGCTCGCCCGAAGGGAACCACGTATTCCTTGTCACCGGCGACCGCGAAGAGATGATCTCGGTAACCGGGAAGGTCGGATTTCCGTACCACGGCGAGCTGATCCTCGACTGCCTCAACGGCACGCAGAACGCGATGCCGCAAGAACACACGTTCAAGGCGGCCGAACTCTGCATCTCGGCGCAGAACACTGCGACACGGATCGTTTAGGCTCGCGCTCAGTACGCACGGGAGCCGCCTCGGGGCTCCCTTTGCGGCGATCGGTCGCGATCGGTTATACTGGCGTTAAAAATCATACAGAAAGGGGAACGACTTTGGCAAGGATTAAACTCGCGCTTGTCGGCGCAGGAAACATGGGCTCTTCGCACCTGAAGGATCTCTCAAAAAGCTCGTCGTTCGAGCTCGTCGGCATCGCCGATATCGACGAGACCAAACTCGCGGCGCATAACGAGTCGTACGGTGTGAAGGGTTACACTGACTATGTCGAGTTGTTCGATAAGTCCGGATGCGAGGCGGTCGTGATCGCGACGCCGCATTACCAACACACGACCGTCGCGATCGAGGCGTTTTCGCGCGGGATGCACGTTCTCACCGAGAAACCGGTCGGCGTGCACGTCAAGGACGTCGAAAAGATGACCGCCGCGTACAACGAAGCAAAAAAGAAACACCCGAAACTGGTGTACGCGGCTATGTTCCAGCAGCGGACGCTCGGTCACTGGCGTAAAATCAAGGAACTCATCAGCGACGGGGAACTCGGCAAACTGATTCGGACAACGTGGATCATCACCGACTGGTTTCGCACGCAGTACTACTACGACAACGGCGGCTGGCGCGCGACGTGGAAGGGTGAAGGTGGAGGAGTGCTCCTGAACCAATGCCCGCACAACCTCGACCTGTACCAGTGGCTCGTCGGAATGCCGAAGACGGTGCACGGATTCGCAAGCTTCGGCAAGTACCACCGCATCGAAGTCGAGGACGAGGTGACCGCGTACATGGAGCACGCGGACGGAATGGTCGGTCACTTCATCACGACGACCGGTGAGAGCCCCGGGACAAACCGGCTCGAAATCGTCGGTGAAAACGGCAAGGTCGTTTTTGAGAATGGAGAGCTCGTCTTTTTCCGGAATCGGCACTCGATGTTGAAGCAGATCGAAGAGTCGCGGAAAGGCTTCGACAAGGTGGAGAACTGGAAGATCGCGGTTCCGTACTCGAGCCACGGCGAGTCAGGGCATAGAATCGTGCTCGAGAACTTTGCCGACGCGATTAACGGCAAAGCGGAACTCATCGCGCCGGCGCCCGAAGGCGTACACTCGGTCGGCCTCTCGAACGCGATGCTTCTCTCGGTCGCGAAGAAGAAACCCGTCTCGATTCCACTCGACGGCGATGAATACGAGACCGTCCTGAACGACTTGATCAAGAACTCGACCTTCACGAAGGACGAGTCGGACACCGGCCGCACGACGGACCTCGGAAAGTCTTTCTGACCGTCACGATACGATTACCACAAATCACCGTAGGTGAAAGGAGCAAAAAATGAATACGAACGTAGAAATCGGAATGAACCTGTACACGTTCCGGGAGCACTGCAAAACCGAGGCGGACCTCGCGAGCACTCTCGAGAGGCTCCGGAAGATCGGGTACGTCGCGATCCAGGTCTCGGGAATCGGCCCGATTCCACCCAAGCGCGTAAAAGAGTTACTCGACGGCAACGGTCAAGTCTGTTGCGCGACACACGAGAGACTCGACGCGTACGAAGAACGGTTCGACGAAGTTGTTGAAAAGCTCACGACGCTCGAGTGTGACTTCACGGCGCTCGGGAGCCCCGGCAAAGGCTTTAACACGCCCGAGACCGTTGTGGACCTCTGCGCGCGGCTTGAGAAAATCGGCGCCCGGTTCCGCGAGAAAAACGTTACTTTCGGATACCACAACCACGCGATGGAGTTCGAGAAATTCTCAGGAAAAATCTTGCTCGAGGAAATCCTCACGCGGACAAAACCCGACCACGTGCATTTTGAACTCGATCTGCACTGGGTTGCACGCGGCGGCGCGAGTCCTGCGCACTGGATGAAGAAGATTGCGGGCCGCGCGCACGCGATCCACATGAAAGACTTCCTGATTCTCGACGGCAATCCGGTTTTTGCGGAAGTCGGCGAAGGGAACCTCGACTGGGACGAGATCCTGCCGCTCTGCAGAAAGGCCGGCACTCGATGGTACATCGTCGAACAGGATCAGCCGTTCGGAAGCCGCGACATTTTCGAGTCCGCCAAGATCACGTACGATAACATGAGGAAGATGGGACTGAAGTAAGCCTGGTTACAGAACCGGCACTCTACGCGTGTTCGTCGACCACCGTTCCGGTATCATTCTCGAGCGGTGGTCGCTCGTCGCGCGGTCGTTCGACGTCCGGCTCGGGTTCATCGTTACGCGGAACGTCCTCGGGACGTTCGGTGTGATCGGGCGGAGGAACGACCGGCAGCAACGGATCGATATAATCGATTGCCATAAGCCCTCCTGGATCAAATTTACGGCTATTCGGCGCTATCGTCCAGCCGATCATAAGATGTGTTTCAAAAACTTCCGCGTTCGTTCTTCCCTCGGTGAGTCGAAGATGCCCGCGGGTGATCCTTTCTCGATGATTTCACCCTGGTCCATAAACACGACCGTGTCCGCCGCGGCGCGCGCGAAGCCCATCTCGTGAGATACAACCAACATCGTCATGCCGTCACGCGCGAGATCGAGCATCACATCGAGCACTTCCTTGATCATCTCGGGGTCCAAAGCCGACGTCGGCTCGTCGAACAGCATGATCTGAGGGTCCATCGCGAGAGCGCGCGCGATCGCGACCCGCTGTTGTTGTCCGCCCGAGAGCTGATCGGGGTACGAAAACTCCTTGTCGGACAGGCCGACGCGTTTGAGCAACGCGCGTCCGCGTTCCTCTGCCTCATCTTTCGGCACTTTCTTTACCGTCCGCGGCGCAAGCGTGATGTTGGAGATCGCATCAAGGTGGGGGAACAGATGAAAATTCTGAAAAACCATCCCGACTTCTTCGCGGATTCCGCGGATGTCGCCGTGAGGATCGGTGATACGCCGGCCGTTCACCCAGATCTCGCCCGAACTCAAGTGCTCGAGCCGGTTCACGCACCGCAACAAGGTGCTTTTTCCGCTTCCGGACGGGCCGATGATCAGAACCACTTCACCCGGCTGCACCGAGAGCGATGCGTTTTTCAACGCGACGACGGAACCGAAGTTCTTCGACGCGTACTCGATTTTCACCCTACTTTCCACGGCGGGCCATCCTGTCTTCCATGTACGCGACGAGACGCGAGAAGAATAGCGTGAGTATGAGGTACACCAGAGCGATGACCGTAAACGTCTCGAAGTACCGGAATGTCGTCGCCGCGTACTCTCTCCCGCGCCGCAAAAGATCGGAAACGGCTATCACCGACACGAGCGACGAGTCCTTGAGAAGCGCGATGAACTCGTTCCCAACCGGCGGCAGAATCACGCGCAGCGTTTGCGGTAAAATCACCTTGCGCAGCGCCTGGGAACGACTCATGCCGAGAGCGAGCGCGGCCTCCATCTGGCCTTTCGGGATCGACAGGATTCCGGCTCGGAAGATCTCGCCCATGTACGCGCCGTAACACACCGACATCGCGATCACCGCGGAGGTAAGCCGCGGCAACTGCACCAACGCGCCGAGCGCGTAGTAGATGTAGAACAGCTGGACCAGAAGAGGTATTCCCCGGATTACCTCGACGTAAATCGTCGCGATCCGGTTGATCACCGTCACGCGCGAGATTCGGCCCAGCCCCGCGATCAAGCCGATCACGAGCGCGAGCATAATCGAGAGTACGGTTACCTGTAGCGTTCGGAACACGCCGTCGGGAATGAAACGAATGATATCGAGGTACGGTCGCGGTGAAAAAACCGGAAGGATTACGAGAAGCGCGATCGCACCAAAAAACGAAATCCGCCACGCGGAAAAGATCGCCTTTTCATCACGATCGGGGATGAGGGTGCCGTCGGTGACGGCGATCCGGGTTTCCCGGACCGCGTCCCGATATCGGCGATCGCCGTCTACCTCAGCCACTTATCTTTCAGCTCTTCCATCCGACCGGAATCGATGATCTTCTGGAGCCCGTCATTGACCCGGTTGAGAACGGCGGTGTTGCCCTTTCGCACTGCGACGCCGTAGTACTCTTCGGTGAACGGTTCACCGACGATCTTCAGGCGCGCCGAGTAGTTCGGATTCTGTAGAACAAAGTCCGCGGCGATGGGTGTGTCCGCCACAACACCGGCGATTCGGCCGTTCGCGAGATCCTCAACAGCGAGCCCGATCTCGTCGTACGTCCGGAGCGTCACACCCGCGACCTTGTCGACCTCGAACGCCCCGGTCGTGCCGATCTGCGCGCCGACCTCGCGTCCCGAGAGGTCCGCGAGCGTCGTAACGCCCTGCTCGCCCATCTGGACGATCAAGACCTGCCCGGCGTTGATGTACGGGATCGAAAAGTCCATCGTCTCTTTTCGGTCTTCGGTGATCGTCACCGACGATACGACCGCGTCGTACTCACCGGTTGCGAGACCGGCGAAAATTCCGTCCCACGCGGTGTTGCGGAACTCGGCCTGGAACCCGGCCGCCTCGGCTGCGGCGCGAATCATGTCTATATCGAATCCGACGATCTCACGGTCTTCGTTCACGTACTCCATCGGCGGCCACGTCGCGTCGGTAGCGAACACGATCGTGTTGCCGGCCTCTCTCCGGCCGCCGGCGAAAACCGACCCCAGCACGAAAACGGAAACAACTAGCACGAGTACTGCTTTTTTCATGATGACTCCTTCTATTTGGTGGAACTACGCGGCATTTTATGGTAATTGCGATTCAGGGTCAATCCGCGCTCGGATTTCATCCGCGACGCGTTGACGAAAGGAAGCGGGTAACGTATAAACGGTGTGGAATCGATACGTGCACTTACTACCGTCAACGCCGTGGGTCAACTTCGTCGCGTTACTCATCTCACTCGTCATCTTGACGAAAAGCGCCGATCTCCTGGTCGATGGTGCGGTCGG